>JANXSA010000112.1 GCA_025352915.1 Rhodospirillales bacterium
AGCGGCCGCTGATGAGGTTGAACAGCGTGGTCTTACCAGCACCGTTGGGGCCGATGATGGCGTGGCGCTGGCCCTTGGGGATGGTGAGGTTCACGCCGCGGATGATCTCGGTGCGGCCGAAGTTCTTGCACACGTCGGTGAGCTGGATGGCGGCGCCGGTCATGCGCCGTGTCCCGTCAGGGGAAGGAAGGGTCTTCCTTTTGTGAACAAAAAGAAGCAAAAAAACTTTATCCATTTGGGGCGGGCGAAATAACCAGCGCCGGGTGGGCAGCGTGGGTCCGTCGCTCCGCTCAGGATGACGGTTCTGCTTAGTGGATAAAGTTTTTTTGCTTCTTTTTGTTCACAAAAAGAAGATTCTTGCTGCCGCTTGTATTTCATACCACGATCCCCTGGGCCTTGGCGTCTTCCATCAGGGCGTTCCACTTGGCCATGAAGCCGCGCCCGGCGTGGCGCAACCACAGCGCGCCGGCGATCATGGCCACGATCGCTGCGACCCAGACCACGGTTCCGCCGGGGTTGGGGGCGAAGCCGAGGAGGGAGAACTTCTTGCCCTGGGCGGCGTTGATGGTCTGATGGGTGGCCAGTTCGACGAACAGCACGAAGCCCACGGTCATGATCAGCGTGGGCACGAAGACGCGGGCATACGGCACGGCCAGTTCGCCCAGGCGCCCCATCCGGGCGATGGGGATGTGCATGGCGATCAGCCCGAGCAGGCCGCCCGGGGCATAAATCACCATGAGGATGAAGATCACCCCGAGATAGAGCAGCCAGGAGGAGGTGTACAGGCTGATCCCGCTCTGCATGCCGACGACGAGCACCGCGCCCATGATCGGGCCGATGAAGCCGATGGCGCCGCCGATATAGGTGGCGAGCAGGGCGTTGGCCGACTTGACCGCGGCCAGGGTGTCGAAGGTGACGATCTCGTAGACCAGGCAGTACATGCCGCCGGCGATCCCGGCGAAGAAGCCGGAGAGAATGTATTGCCAGTAGCGGATCACCTGCGGGTCGTAGCCGACGAACTGGGTGCGCTCGAAATTATCGCGGGTGGCGTTGGCCATGCGGCCGAGCGGGGTCTGGGTTTGCAGATACATCAACACGGCGGCGATCATCGCCCAGAACACCAGCAGGTAATAAACCTGGATCGGCTTGGTGTAGGCGATCCCCAAGATCGAGGTGTCGATGGCGCGATTGGTGGTGATGCCGCCTTCGCCGCCGAAGAAGGTCATGAACATCAGGGCCGCGGCGGTGAGCAGCTCGCCCACGCCCAAGGTGATCATGGCAAAGGCGGTGGCGCGCTGCTTGGTTGCGACGTAGCCGGTGATGACGCCGCAGACCAGGCCACCGATGCCGCCGACCAGGGGCATCAGCTCGACCGGGATCGGGAGTCCCGATGCCTTGATGAAGTTCAGCGTGTGGGCGACGAAGAAGGCGCCGACACCGAACAGCACGGCGTGGCCGAACGAAAGCAGGCCGGCCTGTCCCATCAGCATGTTGTAGGAGAGGGCGAAGATGCTCATCAGCGCCATCTCGGACAGCAGGGTGACGGCGAAGCCGGAATGGCGGCCGCGGTCGTGGTCGTAGAAAGCCCAGGGCAGCACCAGCATCAGGGCCAGCATGGCGAGCCACACCCAGTGGCGGCGCAGGAAAGAAGACGCGGTCATGGCACCGGCGGCGTTTGCGGACATGCTCATGTGTCGCGAGTTCCCATCAGGCCGCGTGGCCTCAGCACCAGGATCAGCACCAGAAGGATGAATGGCAGCAGGGCGGCGATGCGCGGCAGGGTGACCATAAGGAACTCGCTGCCGGGCGTGGCCTTGGTGACGATGAAGCCAAAGACCGCCAGCAGGTCCGCCAGCGAATAGTCGAGCACCACGGCGAAGGTCTGGATCATGCCCATCAGGATCGAGGCGATGAAGCAGCCGGTGAGCGAGCCGAGGCCGCCGAAGACCACGACGACGAAGACGATCGGGCCCATGGAGAAGGCCATGCTGGGCTCAGTAACGCGGTAGTTGCCGCCGATCACGCCGGCGAGGCCGGCGAGTGCCGTGCCGGCGGCGAAGACGATGGTGAACACGCGGGGCACGTTGTGACCCAGCGCGCCGACCATGTCGGGGTGGGTGAGGGCGGCCTGAATGACCAGGCCGATGCGCGTGCGGGTGAGGCCGAGCCAGATCGACAGGAACATCAGGGCGGAGATCAGCAGCATGAAGCCGCGATAGGCCGGGAAGTCGGTGCCCCAGAGGTCAAACAGCGCGAAATCGAGCCCGGAGGGGATGCGGTATGGCACCGCGATCAGGCCCCAGGTCATCTGCACGACCTTTTCGATGATCAGGACGAGGCCGAAGGTGTACAGCAGTTCGGCGATGTGGCCGTTCTTGTGCACACGGCGCAGGCCCCACATCTCGATCGCCGCACCCATCAGGCCGCACAGGATCGGGGCCAGGATCAGCGCGATCCAGAAGCCGACATAGAGGCTGAGCGTGTAGGCGAGATAGGCGCCGAGCATATAGGCGCTGGCGTGGGCGAAGTTCAGCACGCCCATCATGCTGAAGATCAGCGTGAGACCGCTGGCCAGCATGAACAGCAGCATGCCGTAAACCAGGCCGTTTAGCAGCGAGACGACGAAGACTTCCATGGGGGGCCCGATCTGGACGGCGTGCGGCAGGAGGCGGGAGCGCTGCCCAGCGCACTGACACAGGCAAGTGTGTCAGTGCGCCAGCTTGGCTTCGTGGGCTGGTTCAGCCAACGGACTAGGATGTCCGTTGGCGTCGGACTACTAGCTGCGCGGACGGCGCATCTTGCAGGTGGTGGCTTGCTGCACATCATCCATCTTGATGGTCGCCGCGGTGGCCCAGCCGAGGCCGGTTTTCTCGGCTTCGTATTTCACGCCCTTCTTGAAGACGCCCACGTAGTAGGCGGTCATGATCTGGTGGTCGTCCGTGCGCATCAGCGTTTCGTAGCCGAGGAAGTCCTTCATCGCCTGGCCTTCCATGGCAGTGGCGACCTTAAACGCGTCGAGCGAGCCGGCCTTGTTGATGGCAGACTGCACGTGCTCGAAGATGGTGCGGAAGACGGCGGCCGAGAAGTCGAAATTGTGCTTGGCGCGGAAGCCGTTGGTCCAGTTCTCGGCTTCTTTGTTGCCGATCTCGGGGGCGATGTTCTCGCCGAAGCTCATCACCGCGAAAACCTTGCCGTCGCCGCCCGGGCCGATGGCGGTGGGGCCGCCGGCAAGATGGGCGTAGAAGGTGTAGTATTTGAGGTCGATGCCGGAATCGATGCCCGCCTTGATGAGCAGGTTCATGTCTGGACCCCAGTTGCCGGTGAGCAGGGCCTGGGCGCCGGACGCCTTGATCTTGGTGATGTACGGCGAGAAATCCTGGACCTTGCCGAGCGGGATCAGTTCGTCACCGACGATCTGGATGTCGGGGCGGTTCTTCTTGATGAAGGCGGTCACATCGCGCTGCACGGACTGGCCGAACAGGTAGTCCTGGTTCAGCAGGTAGACCTTGGTGGTGGTCTTGGGCAGCGCCTGGACCATCACTTCGGCCTTCTGGGCCACGTTCAGGTCGAAGCGGAAGTGCCAGAAGCTGCACTGATCGTTGGTGAGTTCGGTGGCGACCGCGCCGCAGTTGAGATAGATGATGCGGTTGTCGGGGTTGCGGTCGTTATGCTTGTTCACCCCGTCGATCAGGGCGGCGGCGATGTTGGAGCCACTGCAATGCATGATGAAGGGCATGTTCTGGTCGGTGGCGTTCTTCAGCGCGATCAGCGCGTCGGACGGCTGGGACTTGTTGTCGAACGGTACCAGCTCGAACTTGCGGCCGAGTGCGCCGCCCTTCGAGTTGATGTGATCGATGATATACTGCATCTGTTTGAGGTTCGCGTCGCCGACCTGGGCGAACGGACCCGATAGCGGGTCGGTGTAAGCGATCTTGATGGTGCCCTGCGCCGCGGCGGGCTGCATGGCGGCGGGTGCGGCGAGTGCCACGACGCCTGCGGCGATGGCTGAAAGAATCGTTCTTCCGAGACGCATCTGAACCTCCCTGTGAGCCCGGGCGATTGCTGCCCGTGGCTTGAATGACTTCCCTGTCATAGCCGTGTGCAGCGCGCGTCGGCAATGCCCGAATTGAAATCATTCCGACAAATTTTGCCTAGCGATGCGGCAACGGTTGCTTGACGCCTGGACGGGAGTGTGAACGTGACGCCGCGCCGGCATGTTGCGGCATCGGCAGGCTTGTTCCATAGACGTGATCATCGCCGGAGCGAGCCCCCTGCCGTGCATTCCTTGCGGGCAGCCGGCAGGGGGCGTTGGCGGCGAGTTCAGCTGCGCGGGCGGCGCATCTTGCAGCTGGTCGGCTGCACCACCTCGTCGGCCTTGATGATCGTCGCGATCTTCCAACCAAGGCCGGTCTTCTCGGAGTCGTACTTCACGTCCCTCTGGAACACGCCCACGTAATATGCGCTGTGGAGCTGATGGTCGTCGCCGCGCATCCAGGTATCGAAGCCCAGGAAATCCTTCATCTTATGGTCTTCCATCGCACTGGCCACCTTGAAGGCATCGATG
>JANXSA010000116.1 GCA_025352915.1 Rhodospirillales bacterium
AAAAAAACTTCATCCATTTGGCTCCCGCCATCCTGGAAAAAACGGCACCCCCGAACCCATCAAGCGGATAAAGTTTTTTTGCTTCTTTTTGTTCACAAAAAGAAGACTTCCTCTAGCCCTCAATCGCCTCCACCGCCCCGCTCGCCAGCCGCCGGTCATACCCCAGGCTCGCCGCCAGCAATTGCCGCGTATACGGATGCGTAGGGCTGTCGTCCTCCAGCGCCGCCACCGGCAATTCCTCCAGCAGGTGCCCGGCATTCATCACCCCCAGCCGGTCGCACATATGCGCCACCACCGCGAGGTCATGACTGACCAGGATGCAGGTCAGGCCAAGCCGCTCGCGCAGATCGACCAGCAGGTTCAGGATCTCGGCCTGCACCGAAACATCCAGCGCCGAGGTCGGCTCATCCAGCAGCAAGACCTGCGGCTCCAGGATCAGCGCCCGCGCAATCGCCAGCCGCTGGCGCTGCCCGCCGGACAGCTGGTGCGGATAGCGATACCGAAACGAAGGCCCCAGCCCGACCTGGACCAGCACCCGGGCAATGCGTTCGTCTGTGTCGCCGATGCTGTGAATGGCCAACGGCTCGGACAGCGTCGTGTTGACGGTATGGCGCGGATGCAGCGAGCCATACGGGTCCTGGAACACCATCTGCACCCGTCGATAAAAGCTGCGGCTGCGCACCGGCGTCATCGCCTCGCCACCAATGGTGACAGCGCCGGACCAGTTGGGATTCAAGCCGCACAACGCCCGCAGAATGGTTGATTTGCCGCAACCGGACTCGCCAACCAGACCGTAGGTTTCGCCCTGCTGAACCGAGAAGGAAACGCCGTCAACGGCATGGACCAGATTGGCGCCGGCGCCGAAGGTGACGCGAAGGTCTTGGACGGTGATCATCGTATCACCCCTCCAACCAGGCGGGATCGCGCGACAGCACCGCGAGCTTTTGATGGCGCGAACCGATGCGCGGCAGCGAGGCCAGCAGCCCCTGCGTATACGGATGCTGCGCGTTCGCCAGTTCGGCGGCCGCGCACTCCTCCACAATCCGCCCGGCATACATGATCAGCACCCGGTCGCAGAAGGTCGCCACCAGGTTGAGGTCGTGGCTGATAAAGATCAGCCCGAGCCCGCGCCGCGTGACGAGATCATCAAGAATCGCCAGCACCTGCATCCGCACGGTGACATCCAGCGCCGAGGTCGGCTCATCGGCAATCAGCAGATCGGGCTCGGCCATCAGCATCATCGCGATCATGACCCGCTGCCCCATCCCGCCGGAAACCTCGTGCGGATACAGCGCGAACACCCGCGCGGGGTTGCGGATGTGCACGGCTTCCAGCATCGCCATCACCCGGTCGCGCTTTTCCGCCTTGGACAGGCGCAGGTCTTGCGGGATCGCCTCGGCGATCTGCGCGCCCACCCGCATCACCGGGTCGAGCGCGTGCTTGGGGTCCTGCATGATCATCGAGATGCGCCGCCCGCGGACTCGCAGCATCTCGCGCTCGCTGGCCGCCGCGAGGTCGACTTCCTGGAATTGCAGCCGCCGCGCCGTCAGCGTGCCATTGGGCGGCGTCAGCTTCATGATCGCCCGCCCGGTTTGCGACTTGCCAGAGCCGGACTCACCGACGATGCCGATCTTCTCGCGCCCGACCTGGAACGACACCCCGCGCACCGCATGGACCAGGCGCTGCGGCGTGCGAAAGCGCACATGCAGGTCTTCGACGATAAGCTGTGGGGGTTGAGTATTCATTCGGAACGCGGGTCCAAAACGTCGCGCAACCCATCGCCGAACAGGTTGAACGCAAGCGAGGTGAGCAAGATGGCCAACCCCGGAATCGCCGCAATCCACCAGGCCCCCAGCATGTATTGCCGCCCGGTCGACAGGATCGCCCCCCATTCCGGCATCGGCGGCTGCGCCCCCAGCCCAAGAAAGCCGAGCCCCGCGGCGGTCAGGATGATCCCGGCCATGTTCAGCGTGATCCGCACCACCACCGACGGCACGCACATCGGCACGATATGCTTCAGGATGATCCGCCGCGGCGAGGCCCCCTGAACCCGCACTGCGGCGATATAATCCGACGCCCGGATGGTCAGCGTCTCCGCCCGCGCCAGCCGCGCAATCGGCGGCCATGCCGTCAGCGCAATCGCAATCACCGCATTTTCAATCCCCGAGCCCAACGCCGCCACAAACCCCAGCGCCAGGATCAACGGCGGAAACGACAGGAAGATATCGTTGATCCGCATCAGCACGGTATCGGTCCAGCCGCCGAAATACCCGGCGGTAGTACCAACCGCCAACCCGATCGGCGCCGCGATCACCGCAACGAGACAAGACATATACAGCGTGATCCGCGACCCATAGACAACGCGTGCAAACAGGTCGCGCCCCAACTCATCGGTGCCGAACCAATGCGCGCCGCTCGGCGCCAACAACCGCCGGGTCAGGTCCTGGTCATTCGGCCCAACCGGCGCAATCACCGGCGCCAGGATGGCCACAACCGCCAGCGACAACAGGATCGCCAACCCGATCAGCGCCAGCGGATTGGCCCGCAGCCGCAGCCAGCCGAAATAAAAGCGCTGCACATTGGCATGGCGCGGCGAAGTGGTGACCTCCGCCGTCAACCAGGTGCGCAAGGACCCGCTCATCGCGTACGCGGGTCCAACAGCCGATACAGCACATCACTCAGCAAATTGAGCCCCACAAAGATAATCCCGATGATCAACACACACGCCAGCACCGCGTTCATGTCCCCGGCCAGCAGCCCGGACGTCAGATACCGCCCAAACCCCGGCCAGGCGAACACCGTCTCCGTCAGCACCGCGCCCTCCAACAAAAACGCATAGGCCAGCGCAATGACGGTAATCAGCTGCACCAGGATGTTGCGAAACGCATGCCGCCAAACCACCCGCCAGCGCGACATCCCCTTCACCCGCGCCGCCACGATATATTCCTGCCCCAACTGCTCCAGCATGAAGCTGCGCGTCATCCGGCTGATATACGCCATCGAGGCATACCCCAGGATCGATGCCGGCAGGATGATATGGCTGAACGCGTTCCAGAACACCTCGCTCTCACCCGCCAGCAAAGCATCCACCAGCAACAACCCGGTCCGCGTATCCACCATGTCGAGATAAATCACATCCAGCCGCCCGGGCCCGCCCACCCAACCAAGGCTGGCATAAAACAAAATGAGCCCCATCAGCCCGAGCCAGAACGTCGGGCTCGAATACCCCAACAGCCCAATGAACCGCGCCACATGATCCAGCACGCTGCCGCGATACACCGCCGCCAGCATCCCGAACG
>JANXSA010000192.1 GCA_025352915.1 Rhodospirillales bacterium
CCACGCCCACCAGCGCCGCCGGCAGAAACGCCAGCACGATCGCAATGGCAAAGTGCCGCGCCGCGGGATCGCGCGGCAGCCCCACCAGCACCGCGAACAACCGCTGGAAATACAGCACCACCACCGCCAGGATCGCGCCAAGCTGGATGGCGATCTCGAAAACCCGCCCCGGCGGTCCCTCGAAGCCGAGCACCGCCTCCATCAGGATCAGATGCCCGGTCGACGAGACCGGGATGAATTCAGTCAACCCCTCAAGCACGCCAAGTAGCACGACCTGTAGCCAGAGCATGTGTTCCATCCCAGCGGCTTAGCGCAGCCGCAGCGCCAGGACCACCCTCGCCACCAGCGCCTGCCGCTCCGCCGCACCAAGCCCATGGCGCCAGCCGAACCAGATCGCCGGCAGCACCAGCGCCGGCGCCGCGGCGACCCGCAGCAACGGCGCCGCCTCGGCCAACACCAACGCCGCGCCAAGCCCGCCCATGGCAGCCACCAACGCCGGACCCAGCGCGCGCAGTTCAGCGGCCAGCGGCGGATGCACCACGACCGCAAGCCGCGCCCGCACCACCGCCACCAGCAACGCCCGGCCGGACCAGACCATCGCCGCCCCGCCAATCCCCCAGCCATCGAGCGCCACCAGCAGCACCGGCAAATAAAGCGCCAGTTCCGCCACCGCCAACCCCGCATTGCGCCCCGCCCGCCCGGCCCCGTCGATCACCGCCGCCGCCACCCCGTCCACCGCGAACAGCACCACCCCGGCGGCCAGCCAGCGCATCGGCACCGCGCCAGCACCGGCAAATTCCGGCCCCAGCCACCACCCCAGCAGCACATCGGCAAACAACACACAGCCCATGCAGGGCGGCAGCACCAGGACCAGAATACCCAGCACCGCATGGCGAAACAGTCGCCCCGCCGCCTCCGGCGCGCGCCCCGCCCCCATGGCCCCCGCCCCCATGGCCAACGCACTGGCCAGCGCCGGAAACACCCCGGCCAGCACCGCCTGCCCCAGCACCGCCACGCGGATCACCAAGTCGAACGGAGTCGCGTACAGCGCCGCCGCCTCGGCCGAAATCCGCGCGGCGATGATGAAGCGATCCAGATGCTGCGCCAGCGGCCCCAGCAGATGCGACACAGTCAGCCAGCCGCCCTGGCGCAGCAGCACCAAGGCGGCCGGCCAGTCAGGCCGCGCCCGAAGCAGTTCCGGCAACGCCGCCACGCCAAGCCGCCAATACGCCCACGTCATCGCCGCCCGGCACGCCACCAGCACCAGCGTCGCGGCAATCAGGCTGTCCCAAATCTGCAACACCGCCAGCGGCCCGAGATAATACAGCGCCAGGATCGGCAGATTGACCAGGTTGGCCCCGGCAAAACGCTGATGCGCCGCCAGCACCCCCCACAGCGCCGCGTTCACCAGCACCAGCGGCGCGGCCAACGCCAGCACCAACAGCGCCCACCGAACCTCGTCGCGTAGCGCCGCCGGCAGATCGAGCAGACCGGCATAGCCCCATGCGCCAGCCGCGGCGGCCAGCCCTGCCACCCCCCCCAGCCCCGCCAGCAGCGCAAGCCCGGTCATCACCGCCGCCGCCGCACCCGCCCGATCCGGCCCGGCAATCCGCGCCGCCACCAGCCGCGTCAGCGCCCGCCCGATCCCCAAGTCGAACACGCCGAACAGCCCAACCAGGCTGAGCGCCAACGCAAAAATGCCCCACCGCGCCAGTCCCAGCGCCCCCACCAGGAACGGCGTCGCCGCCACCGCCACAACCAGCGGCAAGACCCGCCCGGCGAGGTTCCACAGCGTTGAACGGATCAGCGTGGCGCTGCCGGTCAGCACGGCGGGCCGGGTTCGGCAGCATTATTCAGGGCTTGTGGCCCCCGCACTTCCCCCTTAGCGTTCGATTCCAGTAGCCTTGCACCACGTGCAGAACGAATCGGCGCCACCGGCCCGCTCCGGGGAAGCCAGAATTCCGGGGGGAAACCGTGACGAGACGGCAACCGAGAGTCATGTCCGCGCATCCAGCGAGCGTCCGGCGATGAGCGCCGCCGCGCAAGCGCTAAATCCGGCCACCCCAGGCTCTCCGATGGTGGCGGCCCCGATGGCTGGTGCTTTAATGCGGGTCGACGGCGTGGAGATGCGCTTCGGCGGCATCGTCGCCCTGGCTGGGGTGAGCTTCGATGTCGGCCACCGCGAGATATGCGGGCTGATCGGCCCGAACGGCTCCGGCAAGACCACTATGTTCAACTGCATCAGCGGATTCTACCGCTACACGGTCGGCGACATCAGCTTCGAAGGCACGTCGCTGAAGGGCCTGCCGCGCCATCGCATGATCGAACTCGGCATCGGCCGCACCTTCCAGAACGTCGCGTTGTTCCGCAGCATGACGGTGCGCGACAACATGCTGGTCGGCTACCACTTCCGCGGCCACACCGGCTTCCTCGCCAACGCGCTGCGCCTGCCGGCGACCCGCCGCGAGGAGGCCGAGGCCGGCCGCCGCGCCGACGAGCTGATCGACCTGCTGGAACTGCGCGACCAGGCCAACCTGCCGGTCGGCGGCCTGCCGTTCGGCTGGCAGAAGCGGGTGGAACTGGGCCGCGCCCTGATCGCCGGCCCGCGCATCCTGCTGCTCGACGAACCCGCCGCCGGGCTGAACCACGGCGAGGTCGACGAACTCGGCGAACTGATCAAGCGGCTGCGGGCGCATTTCGACCTCAGCATCCTGCTGGTCGAACATCATATGAGCTTGGTGATGCGCGTGTCGGACCGGGTGGTGGCGCTCGAATTCGGCCGCAAGATCGCCGACGGCACCCCCGACCAGGTCCAGCGCGACCCCGAAGTGATCCGCGCCTATCTCGGCGACGGTGATGAGGCTCCCCATGGCTGATACAATTACCGAAAAGCCAATCCTGGAGGTGCGCGGCCTGCACGCCGGCTACGGCCAGGTGAAGGTGCTGCACGGCATGGATTTCGTCGTCAACACCGGCGGCGTCACCGCCCTGCTCGGGGCCAACGGTGCCGGCAAGACCACCACCCTGCGCGCGATCAGCGGCATGGTGCGCACCACCGGTGACATCCTGTACGACGGCGAGCGCATCAATGCGCTGTCCACCGAGGCAATCGCGGCGATGCGGGTGGGCCATGTGCCGGACGGCCGCGGCACCTTCATGGAACTGACCGTCGAGGAAAACCTCAAGCTCGGCGGCTACACGCGGCGCGACGATACCGCCGCCGATCTCGAGCGCATCTGCACCTACTTCCCCAAGCTGAAACAGCGCTTCCGCCAACAGGCCGGCACGCTGTCCGGCGGCGAGCAACAGATGCTGGCGATCGGCCGCGCCCTGATGATAAAGCCGCGGCTGCTGCTGCTGGACGAGCCGTCCTTCGGCCTTGCCCCGCTGATCGTGCGCGAGATTTTCGAGATCATGCGCCAGATCATCATCAGCGAGCGCACCTCGATCCTGCTGGTGGAACAGAACGCCTCGCTGGCGCTGACCATCGCGGACATGGCCTATCTGCTGGAAACCGGCCGCATCGTGATGTCCGGCCCGGCCGACGAAATCCGCCGCGACGAGTCGCTGCGCCGTTCCTATCTCGGCTATTAGGGAGAAGCCGATGGAAGGCGTCCTGCATCAGATCGTCTCGGGCATTGCGACGGGGGGCATCTATGCCTCGATCGCGCTGGCCCTGGTGATGATCTTCCTGGCCACCCACCACATCAACTTCGCCCAGGGCGAGATGGCGATGTTCTCAACCTACATCGCCCTGACCCTGTTGCAGCTCGGCCTGCCATACTGGGCGGCGTTCCTGGCCACGCTGGTGTTCTCGTTCGTCATGGGCGTGATCCTGCAACGGATACTGCTGGAACCGCTGGCCAACGCCCCGGTGCTGGCCTCGGTCGGCGCCTTTCTCGGGTTGTTGCTCATTTTTAACAACGTCGCCGGCTGGCTGTTCAGCTACACGCTCAAGCCGTTTCCCTCGCCCTTCGGCGTTGGCGACCCGATGTTCGGCGGCATGTTCTCGCGCCATGAACTCGGCTCCACCGTGGTGACGATGGCGGTGCTGTTGTCGGTCTGGGCGTTCTTCCGCTTCACCCGGCTCGGCCTGGCGATGCGCGGTGCGGCCTACAACCCGGTCTCCAGCCGCCTGGTAGGCGTGCCGGTCGGGCGCATGCTGGCCCTGGGCTGGGGGCTGGCCGCCGGGATCGGCGCGATTGCCGGCATGATGGTGGCGCCGGTGGTCTTCCTCGACCCCAACATGATGGGTGGCGTGCTGCTGTATGCCTTTGCCGGGGCACTGCTGGGCGGCATCACCAGCCCGCTGGGTGCCGTGGTCGGCGGGGTGATGATGGGCGTGATCGAGAACCTCGCCGGCGCCTATGTCGTGGGTACCGAACTGAAGCTGACCACCGCGCTGGTCATCATCGTGCTGGTGCTGGTGGTCAAGCCTTCCGGGCTGTTCGGCAAAGCCCTGGCGAGCAGGGTCTAGGACATGCCCAACATCCCCCCGCAATTCGGCATCTTCCTGTTCATCGTCGCGGCCGCGGTGCTGCCGCTGGTCTTCGCCTCGGGCTACCAGACCTTCCAGCTCACCATGGTGGTGATCTATGCCCTCTCGGTGCTGGGCAAGAACCTGGTCACCGGCTTCGGCGGCCAGGTCTCGCTCGGCCAAGGCGCCTTCTACGCCGTCGGCGCCTATACTGCGGCGGTGCTGATGGACCAGTGGGATGTCCCGTACTGGGCCACCTTGCCGATCGCCGCCATCACCAGCGGCCTGGTCGGCCTGATGCTCGGCCTGCCGGCGCTGCGCCTGGGCGGGCTGTACCTCGCCTTGGTCACTTTCGCGCTCGCCATCTCGGTGCCGCAGCTGCTGAAATACAAGGCCTTCGAGGGCTGGACCGGCGGCGTGCAAGGCATCGTGGTGAGCAAGCCGGACGCGCCGTTCAACCTGCCGATCAGCTCGGATTCGTGGATCTACCTGTTCTCGCTGGCCGTCGGCGTTGTCTTCTTCCTGGCCATCACCAACCTGGTGAACAGCCGCATCGGCCGGGCGCTGAAGGCCATCCGCGACCAGCCGCTCGCCGCCGAAGCAATGGGCGTCGAGCTGGCCCGCTACAAGACGCTGACCTTCGGCGTCGGCGCGATGGTAACCGGCATCGGCGGCGCGCTGAGCGCCATTGCCGTCGGCTTCGTCTCGCCGGACAGCTTCACCATCGCGCTGTCGCTGACGCTGTTCGTCGGCATGGTGGTGGGCGGCGCGTCGTCGATCTCCGGGGCGATCTATGGCGCCCTGTTCATCCAGTTCATCCCCAACATCGCCGAGGAAATCTCCAAGGCGATCCCCGGCGTGGTGTATGGCGTGATCCTGATCGCGGTGATGTTCTTCGCCCCGGGCGGGCTGGCCGGCGTCATCGCCAACCAGCTGCGCCGCCTGCGTGCGGCAAGAGTTGTTGGCACCGGCCGCGCGCCATCATAACGTGACCACAGCGCCCGGAGACGGGCGTGCGAACCGACGAACAACAAACAAGAAATCGAGGGAGCTACCATGAAGCGTCGTACCGTTCTCGCCGGGCTGGGCAGCATCGCGGCCGCGGGCGTCGCCCGCCCCGCCAGTGCTGCCACAGTCGTCGGTGTCACCGCGACCGAAATCAAGATCGGTCACACCATCCCGTACAGCGGCAATGCCTCGTCCTACAGCGTCGGCGGCAAGTCGCACACGGCGTTCTTCAAGCGCGTCAACGACATGGGCGGCGTCGGCGGCCGCAAGATCAACTTCATCTCGCTGGACGACGCCTATAACCCCGCCAAGACGGTGGAGCAGATCCGCCGCCTGGTCGAACAGGACCAGGTCGCCCTGGTGTTCAACCCGCTGGGCACGCCGACCAACTCGGCGATCCACAAATACATCAACCAGAAAAAAGTGCCGCATCTGTTCGTCGCCACCAGCGCCGACAAATGGGGCGACTACAAGAACTTCCCCTGGACCATCGGCTACGCGCCCTCTTACCGCACCGAAGCGCAGATCTACGGCAAATACATCAAGGCCCAGCGCCCGAACGCCAAGGCCACGCTGATCTACCAGAACGACGATTTCGGCAAGGACTACCTGCACGGCCTGCAAGACGTCTATGGCAAGGACTTCGACAAGGTCTTCGTCAAGGTCGTCACCTACGAATCGTCCGACGCCACCGTCGACAGCCAGGTCGTCAGCATGAAAGATTCCGGCGCGGACGTCATGGTCACCGCCTGCATCCCCAAATTCACCGCGCAGATCATCCGCAAATCCTTCGATATCGGCTGGAAACCGCTGCATGTGATGTCCAACGTCTCCTCCTCGATTGCCTCCACCATCACCCCGGCCGGCCCGGAAAAGGCCGAGGGCATCGTCACCTCCAACTTCCTGAAGGATGCCACCGATCCCGAGTGGAAGACCGCGCCCGACATGATCGAATGGCGTGCGTTCATGGCCAAATACATCCCCGACGGCGATACCACTGACGGCAACTACGTCTATGCCTATGGCGTGGCCAGCCTGATGCTTCAGGTGCTGAAACAATGCGGCACCGATTTCTCGCGTGAGAACATCATGAAGCAGGCTTCCAACATCAAGCCGGTCAGCCTGCCGCTGCTCCTGCCCGGCATGCAGGCAGCCACCACGCCCACCGACTTCCGCCCGCTGAAACAGCTCCAGCTGCAACGCTGGAAGACCAATACCTGGGAACGCTTCGGCGCCATCATCGGCGCCTGATCCCGCAACACTGAACAACGGCCCGGGACCCCAATCCCGGGCCGTTGACGTTCAGGCAGCCCCTGCTTCAGGCAGCATAATACCCGCCATCAATCACATGGCTCGCCCCGGTCATGAACGACGCCTTGTCCGACAGCATCCACACCACCCCCTCGGCGATCTCGTCCGCCGTCCCCATCCGCCCCATCGGCACCTTCGCCATCATCGCCTCCAGCCGAGTCTCCACCGCCGCCGCCGTCATCGGGCTGCTGACATAGCCGGGATTGACGCAATTCACCCGGATCCCATCCTTCGCGTACTCCATCGCCGCCGTCTTGGTCAGCCCAACCACCCCATGCTTCGCCGCCACATAATGCGAGCCCATCGGCAACCCGATCAGCCCCGCCACCGAAGCCGTATTGACGATGCTCCCCCCACCCCCGTCTTGCGCATTTTGGGCCAGCATCTGCACCAACTCATGCTTCATGCACAAAAACACCCCAGTCAAATTGATCGCCAGCATCCCGTCAAAACTCGCCTGCGACAGCTCATGCACCCGCTGCGCCCCCGGCCCCACCGAAGCCCCGCCCACCCCTGCATTGTTGAACGCACAATCAACCCGCCCAAACGCCGCCACCGTCCGCGCCACCATCGCCTGCACATCCACCTCGCGGGTCACATCCCCGCCAATCGCAATCGCCTGCCCCCCGCCGGCATTGATCAGCGCCACCGTCCCCGCCGCACTCTCCTCCGTCCGGTCCGCCACCGCCACCCGCGCCCCCTCCCGCGCCATCACCAGCGCCGTCGCCCGCCCAATGCCAGAGGCACCGCCGGTAACCAGTGCAGCCTTGCCGCTTAGAATGCCCATGCAACCCTCACCAAAAAAGTAAGCACGTTCTTTTTTGAAAAAAAGAACCAAAAAACCTTTAGTCCTGAGCGAAGCGAAGGATCCACGCTTTCTTGCTTAACGGATAAAGTCTTTTTGCTTCTTTTTCTTCAGAAAAAGAAGACTTCCCTACCTACGCCGCATAATACCCGCCATCCACCACCTGACTCGCCCCGGTCATGAACGAAGCCCGCTCCGACAGCATCCAAACCACCGCCTCGGCAATCTCGTCCGCCACCCCCAGCCGCCCCATCGGCACCTTGGCCATCAGCGCGTCATAGCGCTCTTCCATCGAGGGATCGGTCATCGGCGTCTTGATATACCCGGGATTGACGCAGTTCACCCGGATCCCATCCTTCGCGTATTCCATCGCCGCCGTCTTGGTCAGCCCCACCACCCCATGCTTCGCCGCCACATAATTGCTCGCCGACGGCAACCCGATCAGCCCGGCGATCGACGCCGTATTGACGATCGACCCGCCCCCCTGCGCCAACATCTGCACCAGCTCGTATTTCATGCACAGGAACACCCCGGTCAAATTCACCGCCAGCATCCCGTCAAAACTCGCCTGGCTCATCTCATGCGTCCGCTGCCCGGTCGGCCCCACATTGCGCGGCGAAATCCCGGCATTGTTGAACGCACAATCCAACCGCCCAAACGCCGCCACCGTCCGCGCCACCATCGCCGCCACATCCGCCTCGCGGGCCACATCCCCGCCAATGGCAATCGCCTGCCCACCCGCGCCATTAATCAGCGCCACCGTCGCCGCCGCACTCTCCTCGCTCAAATCCGAAACCGCCACCCGCGCCCCCTCGCGCGCCATCGCCAACGCCGTCGCCCGCCCAATCCCCGACGCCCCGCCGGTCACCAAGGCACTCTTGCCCGCCAGAATTCCCGCCATGACCATCTCCCCCTAAACCGCCCAACCGCGCCGCAAAGCCACCGCCATCGTCTCGATCAACGCCCCGGACGCCCGGATCAGTTTCCCCATCGTCAGGAACCCATGCATCTGGTCGTTGTAATGCAGGTGCGTCACCGCCACCCCCTCGCGGTCCAGCCGCTTCGCATACTCCACCCCCTCGTCGCATAACGGATCATGCGCGCAGGTGACCACCATCGCCGGCGCCACCCCCGCCAGCGACGCCGCCCGTAACGGCGAAGCCCTCCAATCCGCCACATCCCCCGCCGACGGCAAGTAATGCTCGACGAACCACTTCATCGTGGAGGCCACCAGCGGATACCCCTCGGTAATCCGCTGATAGCTCTCATGCCCCATCCCCATATCGGTCACCGGATAGATCAAGAGCTGATAAGCAACCTTCGGCAAATACCCGTCCCGCGCCATCAGCGCCATCACCGCGGCAATATTCCCCCCCGCACTGTCGCCCCCCACCGCTGCCCGCGCGGCATCAATCCCCAAGGCCGCCGCATTGCCCAGCACCCACCGCGTCGCCGCCGCCGAATCCGAAATCGCGCCTGGGAACTTCACCTCCGGCGCCAACCGGTAATCCACCGCCACCACACAGCATCCCGCCGCATTGGCAATCGCCCGGCACGCCTGGTCATGGCTCTCCAGATCGCCCAGCACCCAGCCGCCGCCATGATAATAAATCAGCACCGGCAACACCGCCCCGGCCGCCGACCCCGCCGCCCGATACAACCGCAACGAAACCGGCCCGTTCGGCCCCGGCGCCTCCAGCGCGCGCACCTCGGCGACCTCCGGCGGATCCGGCTGCAAAACCGTCCGCCCGGCGGCAAAAAACCCCCGCGCCTCATCCGGCGTCAGCGTATTGAACGGCGGCCGCCCCGCCGCCTTGATCATCTCAAGCACACGCTGGGCATCGGGATCGAGGATCATCTGCATTCTCGTTGCTAGGACGTTTTCCGCCCCAACAGCATCCTCGCGCTACCGCGTGCGGTCAACCCGGCGGAGGAAGCAAGCCAAGCGGCAGGAAGGCAAGAATCTTCTTTTTGTGAACAAAAAGAAGCAAAAAAACTTCCTCCATTTGCTCTCCTTGCCATCGCTCTGGACAACACGGCGAACCCGCGCTTTCAGTACCGCAGTTGATTCAATCGCCCGCTAAATCGAATAAAGTTTTTTTGCTTCTTTTTGTTCACAAAAAGAAGACCTGTCCCTGCCTTCCCCGCCTCAAGCGATCTGCAAATTCTGCACCGCCGCCTCAAGCTCCTGAAACGATGGCATGTGCTGGTTCGGTGCCATCTTGCGCCCCGACTCGACGCTGACCTGCGGCGCATTGCCATGCAGATGCGCCACCAGCACGGCGCGGATCACGTCATAGAACTTCGACTCCTCCTCCACCACGCCCTTCAGCCGCGCCGCACACGGCCCCACCATCCCATACGCCAGCAACACCCCCATGAACGTGCCAACCAGCGCCCCGCCGATCATGCCGCCCAGCACCGCCGGCGGCTCGTTGATCGACGCCATCGTCTTGATCACGCCAAGCACCGCCGCCACGATCCCCAGCGCCGGTAGCGCGTCGGCGATGCTCTGTAGCGCGTGCGAGCCATGCAACTCCTCGGCAAGCGTTTTCTTCAGCTCGCGCAGCATCAGATCCTCGATCTGGTTCGGATCGTCGGCGTTCATGCCCACCATGCGCAGATAGTCACAAACCATGGCGGTGGCATGATGGTTCTTCAGGATCTTGGGGAATTTCTGAAATGCCGGGCTGTCCTCCGGCTTTTCGATATGCGCTTCCAGCGCCATCGCGCCCTTGGTGCTGGCCAGCCGGACGAAGAAGTACAACAGGCTCAGCAACTCGATGTAGTCCGCCTTCTTGAACACCGCACCCTTCATGATCTTCCCGAAGCCGTGCACCGTATGCTTGATGTCGTACATGCTGTTGGACATCAGAAAGATGCCAATGGCGGCCCCGCCGATCGACCAGGTCTCGAACGGCAAGGCGTTCATGATGGCGCCGAACTTGCCGCCATGGACGACATAGCTGCCGAAGACGCAGAACAGCAGAAAACCAAGTCCGCCGATTACCAGCATGGCACGGCCCTATCCGTAAATGACGAGAACGGTGAAGAAACTCACGGCGTGATCCGCGTTTCGCGCAGCACCGTGATCGCAATCCGCCGATTGGCCGCCGCAAACGGCTCGGCCGGCAACAGCGGATCGCGATCCGCATTCCCGGTCACGCTGCGCAGCCGCGTCTCGTCCACCCCCTGCTCCACCAGCAACCGCCGCGTCGCATTGGCGCGCTCGGAGGACAGCTCCCAGTTGCTGCGGTCGTTGCCGCGAAACGGTGTCGAGTCGGTGTGGCCGGAAATCGACAGCTTCTCCGGCATCCGCGCGATCACCGGCGCGATCTTCATCAACAGCGCCCGCGCCCGTTCATGCAGCACCGACGAGCCGGTCGCGAACATCGGCACCCGCTCCTCGTCCAGCAGCTGGATGCGCAGCCCCTCCGGCGTCTGGTCGATGGCGATCTGGGCGGCCAGCTCGCGCAGTTGCGGGTCGTTGCGCACGGCCTCGCGGATCTGCTCGGCCGCCTGCTCGAACGCCTCGCGCTCGCGCCGCTCGATCTCCGCGCGCATCGCCGCATCGTCGATCGGCCGTGCCGGCGCCGAGGGCGTATTCACCCCGGACCCCGCATTGGCCAGCCGCGCCGCCTGGCCCAGCGCCTGCGCCTGAATCTGCGCCGGTGTCGCGGCAGTTCCCCCGCCGCCCGCCTGCCGCCCGGCCTGCTGGCTCGCCCGCGTGCCCCGCCCGCCGCCGGCATCGGCGTCCTTGCCCTCCGGCTTGCGCTGATCCTCGGCCGCTCCGCGCGTGCTCGAATTCGGCGCCTGGTCAAATTCCGGATCGTCCTGGTCGTTGGATTGCTCGGCCCGCCCCGGCACCACGCTCTGCGCGCCGCGGTCGCTGACCATCTCGCCGCGCTCGAACGGCGTCCGCCCGCCAAAAATCCGCCCGTTGCCGGACGAGCCCGAGCTCAGCACATTGGTCGGGGTGAAATAATCCGCCAGCCCCCGGCGCTGCTCCTCGGTGGTGGCATTCAACAGCCACATCAACAGGAAGAACGCCATCATCGCGGTGACGAAATCGGCGTAGGCCACCTTCCAGGCGCCGCCATGATGGCCGCCTGCGATGATCTCCTCTTTCTTGATGATGATCGGACGGCCCTTGCCGCCCTGCTTGCCCGCCATCGGTTCCGCCTTCCCGCCTGCACGCCGCCGGCCCCCCTCTTTTGCCCTCCCTTTACTTAACCGATGGTTTCCTCCCCTTCCGCCGGCCGCCTCCCGGCACGAAAATGAAAAATTCCTTGCGCCCGCAAACGCTCCGGTGTATAGAACATATCATGAACGATTGGCCAGCAACCGCCGCGCGCGAAAGGACGCACCGAACCATGATCCCCCCCCCCGCTTCCATCCCTGAAGCACGCGATTTTTCCGCCCGCCTGACCGCCATCCTCGCCTGCGTCACCCGGCTCATCTTCGCCCGCACCCATTTCTTCGCGGCCCTCGGCGCCCCGCTGCACAACCGCATCGCCGGCGCCTCGCGCCGCCTCGCCACCCTGCTGGCCCGCCTCGCCGCAGGCACCTTCCGCCCGCGCCCCCATTCGCCCAAACCCGGCACCAAGGGCGGCCCGCCCCCCATCCACCTCCCGCAGGGCCGCGCCTGGCTGGTCGCCAAACTCGGCTGCCACGTCGCCGCCTACGCCTCGCACCTCGATTTTCTTCTCCGCGACCCCGCCACCCAAACCCTGCTCGCCACCGCCCCGCCCGAGGCCCTCAAATCCCTCGGCCGCACCCTGCGCCCCATCGCCCGCCTCCTCGGCGTCGACCTGCCGCCCGAACTCCAACCGCCGCCGAAACCGCCCCGCCCTAAATCCGTCAAACCCCCCACGTCTCAATCAGGGCGCCCCAAACTCCCGCCCCTCCTGCCCCTCTACCCGCAAGCCCGCCCGCGCGACCTCCCCTTCATGAACTTCGCGGCCACCCCGCGGCCGCCAAAAACCAACCCCGCCTGACCCCGGCCCTCCTGACCCCAGGCAGAATCATGTCGATAATATTACGATATCAAAACATTCTTGTCCGGATACCGGCACCACGCCGCCGTCACGCACCGCCAGCATTCCGGCTTGCGCGCCTTGCAGACATACCGCCCATGCAGGATCAGCCAGTTATGCGCATCCCGCAGCAAAGCGGCCGGAATCCGCTTCACCAGCCCATCCTCCACCGCCCGCTCATTGGCACCGGGCGCCAACCCGGTCCGGTTGCCCAACCGGAAGATATGCGTGTCCACCGCCATCGTCGCCTCGCCAAACGCCACGTTCAGCACCACGTTGGCGGTTTTTCGCCCCACCCCCGGCAGCGCCTCCAACGCCGCCCGGTCATGCGGCACTTCGCCGCCATGCCCGGCCAGCAACCGCCGCGACAGCTCGACCACATTCTTCGCCTTGCCCTGCCACAGCCCAATGGTGCGGATATGCCCCGCCACCCCCTCGACCCCCAGCGCCACCATCCCGGCCGGGTCCGGCGCCGCCCGAAACAACCCCGCCGTCGCCTTGTTCACCGACACATCGGTCGCCTGCGCCGACAGCACCACCGCCACCAGCAGGGTGAACGCGCTGGAATACACCAGCTCGGTCGCCGGCGCGGGATGCGCCGCCGCCAGCGCCCGGATGAACGGCGCGACATCCCGCGCGGCCATGCGGGGCGTCTTGCGAGTGGAAACGGGCTTTGCCATGGTCCCGATGTTCGCCGCCTGATGCGCCACAGGCAAGCGCGAAGGTAAGGCCATGACCAGGGCAGAGCACATACCGCAAGACGTCCAGTTCGAAGCGGTCATCGTCCCGCATCGCCGCAACCCGGTCTTCGACAACCCGCAACTGCGCTGACTCGCTCTAAACGATTGGTGAAGACTTTCCCGCCTAGCCTTCGCGCGAACGCCGCTGCGGAGGAATTGGCCGGTGCCATCCCTGACGAACGACACCGATTCGCACGCCAGCACTGGCGCCCTGGCGCGCCGGCTGCTGCTGCTGATGCTGGTTGGCGCGCTGCCGCTGCTGGCCTATGTGATGATCGGTGCCGAAGCCACCCGGCATGCCACCCTCGACTGGCTCGACTCCGAATTGCGCGACGCCGCCCGCCAGGCCGCGGCGCGCGAGGCCGAGGAACTCAGCCGCTCCGCCCGCCTGCTGGACGCCCTCGCCGAAACGCCGCTCCACCCCGAAGCCCTCTGCTCCGCCCTAAGCTCCCGCCTGGCCGGCGGCCCCGGCGACGTCGCTGCCGTGTCGGTCCACTTCGCCGATGCCCGCCCGGCCTGCGCCATCGCGGTCCAACCGGACCGTGCCATCGGCGGCCATCACGTCCGCGCCGCCCTGGCGGCACATGGCGCGGTCGTGCTGTCCACCGATGCCGGCGCCGGCCTGGTGGTATCGCGCAGCGTACCGGTGCCCGGCAGTCCCGGCGCCGTGCTCGCCCTGGCGCTGGCGCCCAGCCACCTGCCGCCGCTGGCGCTGCCGCTGCGCCGTGACCATGTCGCGCGCCTGCTGGTCGACCCTGCCGACGGCATGGTGCTGGCGGTCCAATCTGCGGAGGCGGGGGCCGGCGAAGCCATCCGCGAAGCCGGCGGCGCGCTGGATGTGCCACGGGTGCTGGCGGCCTTGCGCGCGGGCATCGCCGACGGCGTGGCGATCGCCCGTGACGCCACCGGCGCCCGGCGCTTGACCGGCTACGCCGAACTGGCCTTTCCGCCCGGCATCGCCGGACGCGCGGCGTTGCTGGTCGAACTGCCCTATGACGAATTGCTCGCCGAAGCCGATGCGCGCCGGCGCGACCAATGGCTGGCCGCCCTGGCGCTGGTCCTGATGGGAGTGGGGTTGGCCGGCCTGCTGGCCAAGCACGATCTGTTCCGGGCACGCCACCTCGCCGGCGGCCCGCAAGCCGGCGCCCACGCCTTGGCTGCCTTGCGTCCGGCCGGGGCGTGGCTGCGCCAACAGGGTGACATGGCGGCGGTGACCGACGCGGCGGGCGAGATGTTCCTGCGCCTGGATGCCGGATTGCGCGTGCTTTACGCCTCGCCGGCCACGCGGCGGATGCTGGGCTATGCCCCCAGTGAGGTGGAGGACGCCGACCTCGCCTCCGAACCCGGCTGGGAGCCATGCCAGGCACAGTTGGACGCGTTGCGCCGGGGCGAGGTGACGGTATTGCCGTGCCGGCTCCTGGCGCGCCGGCGCGACGACACTGAGGCGCGGCTGGAAGTCCGGGCCAGCAAGCTTGGTGACGGCGGATTCATGCTGGCCTGCCGCGATATCACGGCCGAACACGCGCTCGAGGCACAACTATCGGAGGCGCAGGCAAGGCTGGCGGCGCTGGCGTTGCTTGATCCGCAATCCGGCCTGGCCAATCGCCGGCGCTTTGACGACGCCTTGGACGAGGAAGTGCGCCGTGCCCGCCGGGCCCAGGAACCGGTATCGCTGGTGCTGGTACAGCTCGGCCAGACTGCGACCGACGAGGCGGTCCAACGGGTGGCGCGCATCCTGTCGGCGGTCTTGCGCCGGCCGGGCGATCTCGCGGCCCGGCTTGAGGATGACGTGTTCGCCGTGCTGCTGCCGACCAGTGACCGGATCGGAGTACAGCGGATTGCCGAACGGCTGCAGGAATCGCTGGCGGCGGTTTGGGCCGAGTCACCGGGGACGGCGGTGTCCAGCCGGATCGGCGCCTGTACCGTGCTGCCGCTGTCGGACGGCGACGGGCCGGCGATGGTGCTGGACCTGGCCCGCCAGGCGCTCGGCGAAGCGGCCGGCGACCGGTGCGGCATGGCGCTGTTGGTGCCGGTTGCCGCCGCCGATCCGGTGGCGCAGATGGCAACCTGACCGTCGTGGTCAGTCGCTGTCCGGCGGGATGACGTTCTGCGGCGCGTTGGACAAGGCGGCGGCCATGGTCTCGGCCGACAGGCGGCGGATGTCGTCGTATGATTCCGGCGTGTGAAAGGCGGAATGCGGCGTGATCACCAACCGCCCCTCCAGCCATTTCTCCCGGGCGCGGTAGGCCCGGAGCAGTTCCGGGACCGGCTCCACCGGCGGCTCGACCGGCAACACGTCGAGTCCGGCGCCGGCGATCTTGCCGGATTTCAGCAGCGTGGTCAGCGCATCGAGGTCGATCATCGGCCCACGCGCGGTGTTCACGACGACGGCATGCTCCGGCAACAGCGACAATTCGCGCAGGCCGAGCATGCCCTTGGTCTGTGGCGTCAGTGGTACATGCAGGCTCAGGATATCCGACTGGCGCAACAGGTCGTCGAGATGGCGCACCCGGTGCAGGCCCAACCCACGCTCATGGCCGTTCGGCTTGTAGGGATCGTAGAACACGACGCGAAACCCAAACGCCTTCGCCCGCAATGCCGCGGCGGTGCCGATGCGGCCCATGCCGATCAGGCCGAAGGTCTGGACCTCGGACCGGCGCACCAGGGGCGAAGGCATGAACGCCCACGGCGCCGGCGGGTCGGCGCGCTGGGTGTCGTGGTACAGGAACAGGCCACGGCGCAAGGCAAGGGCGGTGACCACGGCGTGTTCGGCCACCTCCATGGTGCCGTAATCCGGCACGTTGCAGACGGTGATGCCCCGGGCGGCGCAGGCCTGGCGGTCAACCCGGTCGTAGCCGACGCCCATGCGGACCACCACACGCAGGCGCGGGAATTTCGCCAGGTCCTCGGCCCTGATCCAGTCGCCCAGGGTCATCAGCCCGTCGACATCGGCGCAATCCTCGGCGGGGAGGTCGGCGATGGCGGGCACATGGCGCACCCGGACGGTGACACCCGGCCCATAGACGGCGCGTTCGACGCTGTCGTCGCCGTGGTAGAGGTCCTTGGGGTAGAGAACGACGGGCATGGCGGCTCCTGGGGTCGGCTTGCCTTGGCACGGGCTGGCGGGCAGTCTCCGGCCGAATCACTGCGGCGAGCAAGGGGACGGTCGATGGATGCTTCTACAAAGGCGATGAATGGGGCGGAGAGCCTGGTTCACACGCTGCTGGCCAGTGGGGTCGATACCTGCTTTGCCAATCCCGGCACTTCGGAGATGCATTTCGTCGCGGCCCTCGACCGGGTGCCCGGCATGCGCTGCGTATTGGGCCTGTTCGAGGGCGTGGTGACCGGGGCGGCTGATGGCTATGCGCGGATCGCCGGCAAGCCGGCCGCCACGCTGTTGCATTGCGGCCCCGGGCTGGCGAACGGGCTGGCCAATCTGCATAATGGCCGGCGCGCCAACACCATGATGGTGAATTGCGTCGGCGACCAGGCGACCTATCACCGGCCGCTCGATGCGCCGCTGACGGCGGATACCGAGGGCTTTGCCAAGGGCGTGTCCGGCTGGGTGCGGACCGCGACCAAGGCGGAGAATGTCGGCGCTGATGCCGCCGTGGCCGCCCAGATGGCGCAGGTTTCGCCGGGGCAGATTGCCACCCTGATCCTGCCGTCCGACACCTGCTGGGATGCTGGCGGCGTGGTCGGCAAAAAGCTGCCGGTGCCGGCGGCGCCGACGGCATCGCCCCATGCGGTGAAGGTCGCCGCCCAGTTGCTGCGCGATGGCACGCGGACGCTGTTGCTGTTGGGCGGCAATGCCCTGCGCCAGGGGCCGATGGCTGACGCCGCGCGGATCTGTGCCGCCACCGGGGCGACGATGATGTCGCAGGGCAGCAACGGGCGGATGGAGCGCGGCCGTGGCCGGTTCCCGATCAACGGCATTCCCTACCCGGTGGACCAGGCGGTTGCGGCGCTGAAGGATTTCGACACCATCATCCTGGTCGGCACGATCAAGCCGGTG
The DNA here is from genome assembly GCA_025352915.1 of Rhodospirillales bacterium. Taxonomy (GTDB): domain Bacteria; phylum Pseudomonadota; class Alphaproteobacteria; order Acetobacterales; family Acetobacteraceae; genus CAMDGX01. Next base: position 17,393 of record JANXSA010000192.1, read on the forward strand.
GTCTTCTTCGCCTATCCCAACAAGCCGGGCTCGCCGGTGCGTCCGGATGCGACGGTCCATTCGCTGTCCCGGCCCGAGCACAACCAGGACCAGGTATTGGCTGCCCTGGCCGAAGAACTCGGCAACCCGGCGCCGGTCGCGCCCCCGAGCTTTGGTGCCAAGCCCGAGCTGGCGCGCGGGGCGATCAGCAGCGAGGCCTTTGCCCAGTCGCTGACCAACATGATGCCGGATCAGGCGATCATCGTGAACGAGGCGGTGACGTTCGGCCGCGCCTTTATCGGCGCGACTCACGCCGCGGCCCCTCACGATTGGCTGACGGTGACCGGCGGCGCGATCGGTGGTGGCATGCCGATCTCGACCGGGGCGGCGGTGGCGGCGCCGGGCCGGCGGGTGATCAACCTGCAGGCGGATGGCTCGGCGATGTACACCATCCAGTCGCTGTGGACCCAGGCGCGCGAGAAGCTGGATGTCACCACGGTGATCTTCAACAACCGCAAGTATCAGATCCTGCTGGGCGAGTTGGCCAACGTGGGCGCCAATCCTGGCCGGGTGGCGCTGGATATGATGGATTTGAGCAATCCCGATATCGACTTCGTGAAACTCGCCAACGGCATGGGCGTCGAGGCGGCACGGGCCGACACGATGGACCAGTTCAACGACCTGTTTGCGCAATCGATGACCCGCAGCGGGCCGTTCCTGATCGATCTCGCGACGGCGTGAGGGCAGAAAGGCCAGGGCTCTGCCCTGGACCCGCTGGGGCCGGCGGCCCCAGACCCCGTCCGTTTAAGCGCCTTCGGCTGAGGGTCCAGGGACCTCGGGTCCCTGGTGGGGGTGTCGGGGGCGAAGCCCCTGACCGGGTCCCAGGGCGGAGCCCTGGCCTATGCGCCCCCCGCCACCCGCCCGGCGATGTCCAGGGCGCGGCGCAGCAGGGTTTCGCTGGCTTCGGGGGTCATGAAGGCGCTGTGGGCCGAGAGGGTGACGTTATCGAGCTTGGCGAAGGGCGTGTTGGCCGGCAGGGGCTCATCGACGAACACGTCGAGTGCGGCGTGGCCGACCTGGCCGGACTTGAGGGCGTCGATCAGCGCCGCTTCGTCGATCACCGCGCCGCGGGCGGTGTTGACCAGGATCACGCCCGGCTTCATCCGCGCGATATGGCCGCGCGAGATGAAGCCGGTGGTCTCGTCGTTGAGCAACAGGTGCAGGCTGATCACATCGGATTCGGCGAGCAGCTGATCCATCGGCACGAAGGTGACGCCGGGGGCGGCCTTCGGGGTGCGGTTCCAGGCCAGCACCCGCATGCCGGAGCCGTGGGCGATGCGCGCCACCTCGCTGGCGATGCCGCCAAACCCGATCAACCCGATGGCCTTTCCGGTCAGCTGGCGCCCTTCCATGCGCAGCCATTGTCCGCCGCGGATGCCCCGGTCCATGCGCGCCAGGCCGCGCGCGGCCCCCCACATCAGCGCGATGGCGTGCTCGGCCACGGCGGTGTCGCCATAGCCCTTGATGATGTGCACGGTGATCCCGTGGGCGGCGAGTTCCTCGGGGTTCATGTAGCTGCGCGCGCCGGTGCCCAGGAAGATGACGTGCTTCAGGTCGCCGCACCTGGCCATCCATTCTGTCGGCATATAGGTCCGGTCGCTCAGCACGAAATGCTGCCCGGCGAGCAGGGCGGGCAGCTGTTCGGGCGTCACCTCGTCCTGGATGTTCACCCCCACGGCGGGGTCCCCAGGCCGGCCGACGCGGCGCATGATTTCCGCAAGCTCGTCCGTGGCGTCGACAAACAGGCCCTGCATGGCAATCCTCGTGCGGTTGATGAGGCGCTGATCCTGCCTGCCGCGCCGGGGCTTCTGCAACCATGACCGCCGGCCGGCTGCTACAGATCGATCCCGAGGACCGGCGCACGCCCAAGGAACGCGCGCCCAAGGAAAAGGAGCGCAAGCCGCGCCGCCGCGGCTGGAAGCTGTTCGTGCTGCGCTGGTTGATCGTGCTGGCGATCTGGGGTGTGCTGATGGCCGGCCTGGTGCTGCTGGTCTTCGCCTGGGATTTGCCGCGCCCCACCTCGGCACTGGACGCCGCCCGCCGCCCCAGTGTCATGCTCCAGGACTCCGCCGGCGGCATCGTCACCACCTACGGCGACCTCGTCGGCGAGCCGCTGCGCCTGGGCGACATGCCGCGCTATCTCCCGGCCGCCGCCGTTGCCGTCGAGGACCGGCGCTTCTACAGCCATGCCGGGCTCGATGTCATTGGCATTGCGCGGGCCATCTGGGTCAACCTCCAGGCCGGCCAACTGGTCCAGGGCGGCTCCACCATCACCCAGCAAGTGGCGAAAAACCTGTTCCTGACCAACGCCCGCACCTTCCGCCGCAAGGTCCAGGAGGTGCTGCTGACGCTGTGGCTGGAACGTCAGTTCAGCAAACAGGAGATCCTGGAGATCTGGTTGAACCGGGTCTATCTCGGCTCCGGCGCCTTCGGTGTCGATGCGGCGGCCCGCGTCTATTTCGGTGTTTCCGCCCGCCAGGTGAACCTCTGGCAAGCCGCCGTGCTGGCCGGCATTCCCCGCGCCCCCTCGCGCATCAACCCGCGCGTCAATCCCGCGGCGGCAGAGGCGCGCGGCCGTGAAGTGCTGGCCGCCATGGCCGAGACTGGCGCGATTGGGGCCGAGCTGGCGCGTATCGCCGCCGGCAGATTGTCTTTCCCCCCCGCGCCTCGCGCGCTGCCGGCTGGTTCAGCGACTGGGTGGTGGAACAGGCCGAAACCCTGCTGCCCGACGGGGCGGATGCCGTGATCCGCACCACGCTGGACCCTCGTCTGCAGGCCATCGTCGAAACGCGCCTCAGAACCCTGCTCGACGGCCCCGGGGCGGAGGCTGGCGTGGGGCAGGGGGCCGTGGTGGTGCTGGACGCCCAGACCGGCCAGGTGCGCGCCCTGGTCGGCGGCCGCGACTATCGCACCGGACCGTTTAACCGCGCGGTCGTGGCCCGCCGCCAGCCTGGCTCGGCGTTCAAGCCCTTTGTCTGGCTTGCCGCCATCGAGGCCGCTGGCGTCCGCCCGGACGACTTGGTGCTCGACGCCCCGATCCGCCGCGGAACCTGGTCCCCCGCCAATTTCGACGGCAAATTCCGTGGCGAAATCTCCGTCGAGGATGCCCTCGCCCACTCCATCAACACGGCCGCCGTCCGCCTGCTGATCCATGCCGGCGGCCCGCGCGCGGTCGCCCGCGTCGCCGCCCGCCTCGGCATCGCCGACCCCCTGCCCAACAACGAATCCCTCGCCCTGGGCACCGCCGAAGTCGGCCTGCTGGAACTCACCGCCGCCTACGCCAGCTTCTTCAACGGCGGGCTGCGGATCACGCCGGCCGCCATCGAATCGGTCCAGGCCGAACGCCGCACCATCGCCGTCACCCGCGCGGCGCCGGCCCGCGTCCTCGACCCCGACCACGCCGCGATGATGGCCCGGATGCTCGCCGCCGTCGTTTCCCGTGGCAGCGGCCGCGCCGCCGCCAGCCCCGGCCGCCTGGTTGCCGGCAAGACCGGCACCACCCAGGATTTTCGTGATGCCTGGTTCATCGGCTGGCTCGATTCCGGCCGCGGCGGCGGGAGGATGATCGGCATCTGGCTCGGCAACGACGACAACCGCCCGATGGACCGCGTTACCGGCGGCAGCCTCCCCGCCCGCCTGTTCGGCGATATCGCCCGCGACATCGGCGCGAACTGATCTCCCCATTGCCAGGTCGCCGTTGGCGTGTTGTTATAGTATAACATACGATCCCGGAGGCCCCAAAATGCTCCCCCGCGTCACACTCCTCATCGCCCTGGTGCTGCCCCTTCCCGCCGCGGCTCAGCTTTTCGACCAGGGCCGCGTTCCAACCCGCGACTTCAAAAGCCCCGACATGGCGGCCCAGGCCAGCCACGGCATCGAAAGCGAAAACCTCTTCGGCCTCACCCTCGGCTCCGACATCGACGGCCCCGGCAGCCGCGCTGCCGCCCTCGAAATCAACAGTCGCATCGGCGCCCGCATCGGCGCCCGCTCGGACCGCTACGCCGCCACCGGCGCCAAGCTCGAATTCGCCTATGGCGCCACGGAAAAACTTTCCATCGCCGGCAGCGTGCTCGCCGGCTGGCGCAACAGCAGCAACGTCCCCGGCCAGGCCAACCTCAACGCCCCCACTCTTAACGCAATAGCCTTCGACGGCGTTGGGGCCGAACTGCGCTGGCGCTTCCTCGAACGCGGCCCCTCCCCCGTCGGCGTCACCCTGCACATCGAGCCCTCGCTGCGCGTCACCGACGAACGCACCGGCGAACGCGGCCTCGGCTGGGCCTTCGAAAATCGCCTGATCGCCGACACCGCCCTCATCCCCGACAAGCTCTTCACCGCCGCCAACCTGATCTACGACATCGAATCCTTCCGCCCGAAAGGCAGCCCCCTCGAACGGGCCTCCACCGCCGGCATCTCCACCGCCATGACCTACCAGGTCCGGCCCGGCCTCTTCCTCGGCGCCGACATCCGCTACCTGCGCGCCTATGAAGGCCTGGCGCTCGACAAATTCCGCGGCTGGGCCATCTTCGCTGGCCCCACCCTCTTTTGGCACGCCACCGACAACATCTGGCTCTCCGCTACCTACGCCTTCCAGATTGCCGGCCGCGAACGCGGCACCACCGACACCTACGACCTCGGCAACTTCCCGCGCCAAATGCTGAAGTTCAAAATCGGCATGGAGTTCTGACCATGCGCCTTACCCGCCGCGCCGCCCTTGCCCTCCTCCTCGCCGCCCCCGCTTCCGCTCAACCCACCCAAAAACGCGTCGTCGCCAGCTTCTCCATCCTCGCCGACATGATCAGCCGCGTCGGCGAATCCCGCGTCACAATCCGCTCCCTCGCCGGCCCCGACCAGGACCTGCACAGCTACGAACCCCGCCCCTCGGACATCCAGGCCGTCGCCCAGGCCGACATCATGGCCATCAACGGCCTCGGTCTCGAAGGCTGGGCCGACCGCATCGCCGCCGCCGCCGGCTTCAAAGGCACCGCCATCGTCGCCAGCAAAGGCATCCCCGCCCTCAAATCCGCCCACACACACGCTCCCGGCCAAGCCCACGCCCATGGCGCCTTCGACCCCCACGCCTGGCAAGACGTCGCCAACGCCCGCCGCTACGTCGCCAATATCCGCGACGGCCTCATCAAAGCCGATCCCGCCAACACCGCCGCCACGACCGAAGCCGCCGCCCGCTACACCGCCGAACTCGACGCCCTGGACGCCGAAATCCGCGCCCTCCTCGGCCCCATCCCCCGCGCCCGCCGCCGCGCCGTCACCTCCCACGAAGCCTTCGCCTACTTCGCCGACGCCTACGACATCGACATGCTCGCCATCACCGGCACCTGGCGCGACGCCGAACCCTCCGCCCGCGAACTCGCCGCCCTCGCCGCCCAAATCAAACGCCAAAACATCCGCGCCCTGTTCCTCGAAAACACCAGCCCCCCAGCCAGCCTCCGCGCCCTGGCCAGCGAAACCAAAACCACCATCGGCGGCCGCCTCTACAGCGACGCCCTCTCCGCCCCCACCGGCCCCGCCGGGTCATACATCGCCCTGATGCGCCACAACGCCCGCACCATCGCGGCGGCGCTGGCGGACGGGTAGGCAAGAAAGGCGAGGGCTCTGCCCTCGACCCGCTGGGGCCTGAGGCCCCAGACCCCCATCCTTTAAGCGCCTTCGGTAGAGGGGGGCGTCGAGGCCTTCATGCAGGCCTC
>JANXSA010000193.1 GCA_025352915.1 Rhodospirillales bacterium
AAAAGAAGCAAAAAAACTTTATCCACGAAGAATCTTCTTTCCCCCGCGCTTGGGCGGGGGGAGCCGGAGGGGGGCTCTTCTCTTTTCGCCCCTCGCTAAGCCAACCCCGCCAGGAACCCCGCCGCATCCGCCGCGATCGCCGCCTTGCGCGCCTCGGGCAGCCCGTCATAGGTCCGCCACACCGGCCCCAGCCGCGGATTCCGCCCCAGCACCCCCCGGTTGCGCGCCAGGAAATCCCAGTACAGATAGTTGAACGGACACGCCCCCGCCCCGTTCTTCACCTTCACATCGAACCGGCAGCCGCCGCAGTAATCGCTCATCCGGTCGATATACGCCCCGCTCGCGGCATACGGCTTACTCGCCAAAACCCCGCCATCGGCAAATTGGCTCATCCCCAGCGTGTTCGGCAACTCCACCCACTCATACGCATCGGCATAGACCGCCAGGTACCATTCATGCACTTGCTTCGGGTCCACCCCCGCCAGCAGCGCGAAATTCCCGGTCACCATCAGCCGCTGGATATGATGCGCATACGCCTCCTCCCGCGTCTGCTTCACCACCGCCGCCACGCACGCCATCGCGGTCTCGCCGGACCAGTAAAACCCCGGCAAATCCCGCACCGCCCCCAGCGCATTCTGCTCCAGGTATTCCGGCATCTTCAGCCAGTAGATCCCCCGCACATACTCCCGCCAGCCCAGGATCTGCCGCACAAACCCCTCGACGGCCGCCAACGGCGCCCGCCCCGCCCGCCACTCGGCTTCCGCCGCCCGGCACACCGCCAACGGGTCCAAAAGCCCGCAATTCAGGTACTGCGCGATCACCGCATGAAACAGAAACTTCTCCCCGCGCAGCATCGCATCCTGGAAATCCCCGAACCGCGGCAACCCCGCCCGCAGAAACCGCGCCAACGCCGCCTCGGCATCCCCCCGCGTCACCCCGAACCAGAACGGCCTGATATCGCCAAACCGATCGGCAAACCGCCGCTCCACCAGCGCCAGCACCGCTTCGGTCACCGCATCCGGCGCAAACCGCGCCACCTCCGGCACCGCCACGCCCTTCTTCGGCGGCTTGCGGTTCTCGGCATCGAAGTTCCACTGCCCCCCCGCCGGCTCTTCGCCCTCCATCAACAGCCCGGTCTCCCGCCGCATCTCGCGGTAGAAAAACTCCATCCGAAGCTGCTTCTTGCCCCGCGCCCAGGCCGCGAACCGCGCCTCGGAGCACACGAACCGCCCATCCTCCAGCAACGCCACCGGCACCCCTAACGCCGCCTCCCAGCCGCGCATCGCGTCCAGCACCCGCCATTCCGCCGCCATCGTCGCCACCACCCGGCCGATGGACAACCGCGCCACCGCTCGCGCCACCTCCCCGCTCAGGCTCCCGCTATTCGCCGGATCATCCAGCGTCACATACTCAACCCGCCACCCAAGCCCCCGCAGCTCCTGCGCGAAATGCCGCATCGCGCTGAACACGAAGGCCAGCTTCTTGCGGTGATGCGCCACATACCCCGCCTCTTCCGCCACCTCGGCCATCAGCACCACGCACGACCCCGGGTCGGCCGCCCGCAACGCGGAAAGCCCCGGCGAAAGCTGATCCCCCAGGATCGGCACGAGTGTCATCAACTGCATGGCGCTGCACATGGTCCCGTCATCCCAATCCGAAAGCCCTCCTTGGGCACGCCCCGACCGCCCCGTCACAGAACACCCCGTCTTGCCGAACATCCGCCGCACCCCCACCGGCCCCAGCGGCGCCAGCGGCGCCAGCATCTCGCGCAGAAACACACCGAACGCCGCACTCGCAACCCTTCCACCCCCCACAAAACAAGCTTGCACCGATCCGCCGGATATGGCATGAACATATCATGAACATATCATGAACATATCGCATCTCCTCCCCCCGAAGCCAGCCGTCGAGCTGGCCCAGCGGCTTGACGGGATATTTGCGTCCATCGCCCTGTTCCTCTTCGGCCGCATCCAGGACCACGGCGCCCTCATCGCCCGGCTGCACAACCGCTTCGCCCGCGCCCGCCGCCGCCTCGCCAATCTCCTCGCCCTCCTCGCCGCCGGCCGGCTCCCGCGCACCTGCGCCCCCCGCCCCCGCCCGCGTCCCCGCATTTCAGAATCAGCCCGCCAGCCATCCCTCAACTACCCCCGCCGCCGCGCCTGGCTGGTCGCCACCTTCGGCTACCGCATCGCCGCCTACGGCTCGCACCTCGAACACCTCCTGCGCGATCCACAAACCCTGGCCACCCTCGCCGCCGCCCCGCCGGCCATCCTCAAATCCGCCGGCCGCACCCTGCGCCCGCTCTGCCACCTCTTCGGCATCACCCTGCCGCCCCCGCTCCAGCGCCCCCCGCGCCCCAAATCCCCCTCCCAAAAACCCGCCCAAAAACCCGCCGCCCCGCCCTTGCCGCCGCTGCGCCCGCTTCATCCGCGCCGCTATGCCCGCGAAATGCCGCCGCTACTCCCGCTGCGAAAAAATCACCCCGCCTGACCGCGCCACCCTGGCATGTCGATAATGTTACGATATCAAAACAAATAACCAGCATCCCCGACCCCTCCAGCAAACCCTCCGTTAACCCTCCCCCGTCACATTGCCCCCGAGACCGCGCTGCCGATATCCGCGGCTGCAACCCGCCAGAACGGCGTGTGCGAGCATCTGCCAATGCCCAATGACTGGAACTTCCTGACCGAGGGCGCCCAGCTAGCCCTCTCGCGTGCCGCCCTGGTCCACGCCGCCGATACCATCGCCGACCAGGCCGAGACCCTGGCCGACGAAATGGAAACCGGGTCGCTCGCCGATCGCGGCGGCCCCGATGCCCTGCGCCTTCTCGCCGCCGTGATCCGCAGCCTCAACAACGCATCCATGTCCGTCGCCGGCCATGCCTGACGCCCAATCCGCCGCACCGGCCCTTGCCAAGCCCCCCTGATCGGACGATGTAAGGGCAACAGGACCGAATGGGTCCAGTATGGCCCCAAGCCCCAGAGGTGATCGCATGTTCATCGAGACCGAAGGCACCCCGAACCCCGCCACGCTGAAATTTCAGCCCGGCCGCGACGTGATGGGCACCCGCACCGCCGATTTCGCCAGCGCCGAAACCGCCGGCCGCAGCCCGCTGGCCAGCGCCATCTTCGCCCTGCCCGGCGTCAGCCGGGTGTTCCTCGGCGGGGACTTCATCACCGTGACCAAAACCGACGCCATCGCCTGGCAGGCGCTGAAGCCGCAAGTCCTCGGCGCCATCATGGAGCATTTCGTCGCCGGCCGTCCGGCGGTCGAATCCGACGCCGACGACCTCGACGAGGACGTCGAACCCGCCGACGCCGAAATCGTCGCCCAGATCAAGGAGTTGCTAGACACCCGCGTCCGCCCGGCAGTCGCCAGCGACGGCGGCGACATCGTCTTCCGCGGCTACCGTGACGGCGTCGTCCGCCTGCACATGCAGGGCGCCTGCAGCGGCTGCCCCTCCTCCTCGGCCACGCTCAAGCACGGCATCGAGAACATGCTCAAGCACTACGTCCCGGAGGTCGTCCGCGTCGAGCAGGTGATGCTCTGATGCCGTCCGACGTCACCACCCCGGCCGAGACCGTATCGCCCCAACCGGCAGCACTGAACGACGCAGCCCTCGACCAACTATTCCGCTCCGCCCGTACCCAGTACGCCTGGACCGGCGCGGCCGTCAGCGACGACGAGCTGCGGGCAATCTTCGACCTGATGAAATGGGGCCCCACCTCGGCCAACTGCTCACCAGCACGATTCCTCTTCCTGCGCACCCAATCGGCCAAGGAACGCCTGCGGCCAGCCCTGTCCGCGGGCAACCTGCAAAAGACCATGCTCGCCCCGGTTACCGTGATCGTCGCCTACGACCCCAAGTTCTACGACTACCTGCCCCGCCTGTTTCCCCACACCGAAGCAAAACCCTGGTTCACCTCGAACCCCGAACTGGCCGAGGAAACCGCCTTTCGTAATGGCACCCTGCAAGGCGGCTATTTCATGCTCGCCGCCCGCGCCCTCGGCTTCGGCCTCGGCCCGATGTCGGGCTTCGATACCGCCAAGGTCGACGCCGAGTTCCTGTCCGATCGCGGCTGGAAATCGAATTTCCTGGTCAATCTCGGACACGGCGATCCCGCCGCCGAAAAGCCGCGCGGGCCACGGTTCTGGTTCGATGAGACGTGTTTGCTGCTCTAAGAAAGCAAGGCTGGGCTCCGCCCAGACCCGCCAGGGGCCAAGCCCCTGGACCTTAAATAT
>JANXSA010000195.1 GCA_025352915.1 Rhodospirillales bacterium
TATCAAGGCCTCGACGCCCCCCTTTGCCGAAGGCGCTTCATGGTTGAGGTCCAGGGTCTCGGACCCTGGTGGGGTCCAGGGGCAAAGCCCCTGGCCTTCCTGCCTTGCCGCCCGCCACCACCCCTGGCATCGTCACGGCAACGATAGGCGGGGAGACGGGCGATGGATTTCACGGGCAAGGTTGCGGTGATCACGGGTGGGGCCAACGGCATTGGCCAGGCGGTGGCGCGGGGTTTTGCGGCGCGGGGGGCGCGCGGGATTTTGGTGGTGGACCGTGATGCCGCGGCGGGCGAGGCGACGGCGGCGGCGATTCGCGCGGCGGGCGGCACGGCGTTGTTTGCCGCGGCGGACGTTTCCGTGGCGCAGGATGTGCAGGCCTATGTGAAGCTGGCGCTCGACACATGGGGCGCGATTGATTGTTTCCACAACAATGCCGGCATTGAGGGCCGGATTGCGACCACGGCCGAGTATGACGAGGCGGTGTTCGACAGCGTGATTGCGGTGAATGTGAAGGGGGTGTTCCTCGGGCTGCGCCATGTGCTGCCGGTGATGCTCAAGCAGGGGCGCGGGGCGGTGGTGAACACTGCCTCGGTGGCGGGGCTGTTCGGCACACCGGGGATGCCGGCCTATGTCGCCAGCAAGCATGCGGTAATGGGGCTGACCAAGGTGGCGGCGGGCGAGGTGGGGCCGCAGGGCATCCGGGTCAACGCGGTGTGTCCGGGGCCGATCGACACCCGCATGGTGCGCGATATTGCCAAGCAGGTCTCGCCGAATGATCCGGATTCGGTGGAGGCGCGCTATGCCGGCTCGATCCCGCTGCGCCGGTATGGGACCGCCGAGGAGGTGGCCAATGTGGTACTGTTCCTGTTGTCCGATCTCGCCGGCAATGTCACGGGGGCGCAATATGTCGTCGATGGCGGGCGGACGGCGGCGCCGGCCGGCGTTTCCGCGGCGATGGAGTAGGGCCCGTGGAGGGATTGTTGGACGGCCGGCGCGCACTGGTCACCGGTGCGGGGTCGGGCATTGGCGCGGGGATTGCGCTGGCAATGAGCCGGGCCGGGGCGTTTGTGATTTGCGCCGACATCGATGGCGAGGCGGCGATCCGCACGGCGGCGCGCATTGGCGCCGATGCCGCGGCCTATGCGCTGGATGTGACTGACAGGGCGGGAGTCGATGCGCTGGCGGCAAGCGTCCAGGGCACGCATGGGCCGATCGACATCCTGGTCAACAATGCCGGCATCATCCGCCGCGGCCTGGTGGAGGACGAGAACACGCGCGCCGACTGGGATGCCACGCTCGCGGTCAACCTGGACGGGGTCTACAACATGGTGACGGGGTTCCTGGGCCAGTTGAAGGCGACGAAGGGCTGCATCATCAACATCGGCTCGATCCAGAGCTTCGTGGCGCTGCGCAACTCGGCCGCCTATACCGCCAGCAAATCGGCGGTGCGCGGGCTGACCAAGGCGCTGGCGATCGAGCTGTCGCCGCAGGGGGTGCGGGTCAATGCGATCGGGCCGGGGCTGATTGCGACGGCGATCAACGAGCGGGCGCGGCAAAACCCCGGGTATATGTCGCAGTTCGGCGACCGTATTCCGATGGGGCGCATCGGCACGCCCGAGGATATTGCCGGGCCGGCGGTGTTCCTCGCCTCCGATCTCGCCCGCTACATCACCGGCATCACCATGCCGGTGGATGGCGGGTTCCTGTCGTATTGAGGTGACCGCGATGGACATGCTGGCATTGTCAGCCGTGGAATTGCGCCAGCGCATTGGTGCGAAGGAGATATCGCCGGTCGAGCTGCTGGAGGCGAGTATCCGGCGCATCATCGCGCTGAACCCGGCGACCAACGCGATTACTGGTGCCGATGTGGCCGAGGCGCGGCGGGTGGCCAGGCTGGCCGAACAGGCGGTTTTGCGCGGCGATGATCTCGGCCTGTTGCACGGGCTGCCGACGGGGGTCAAGGACCTGCATGAGACCGGCGCACTGTTGACCACCTATGGCTCGCCGCTGCATGCCGAGGACGTGCCGGAGTACGACTGCGCCATGGTCGCCAACGTGCGCGCCGAGGGGGCGGTGATCCTGTGCAAGACCAACGTGCCGGAATTCGGCGCCGGGGCGAACAGCCGCAACCCGGTCTGGGGCGCCACCGGCAATCCGTTCAACCCGGCGTTGAACCCTGGCGGTTCGTCCGGCGGTTCGGCGGTGGCGCTGGCGACCGACATGCTGCCGGTCTGCACGGGATCGGACACGGGCGGCAGCTTGCGCATTCCTGCCGCGATGTGCGGCATCGTCGGCTTCCGCCCGTCGCCCGGCGTGGTGCCGATGGACAAGCGGCCGCATGGCTGGACGCCGATTTCGGTACTCGGCCCGATGGGCCGGACGGTGGCCGACACCCGGCTGCTGTTCGCCGCCCAGTCCGGCATGGACGATCGCGAGCCGCTCGGTTTCCCGCTCGACCGCGGCGCCATCCTCGCCGCGCGTCCGGCTGATCTCGGCACGTTGCGCGTCGCCTGGACCGAGGATTTCGGCCAGGCGCCGGTCGGCCAGGAAATCCGCAGCGCCATGCGCGCCAAGATGGCGGCGATGTCCCACCTGTTTGCCCGCTGCGACCGCATCGCCGTCGAGATGGGCGAGCCCGATCGCTGCTTCGATGTGGTGCGCGCCCAGGGCTTTGTTGCACGCTACCAGCAGGCCTACGAGCAGGACCCCGGCTCGCTCGGCCCCAACATCCGTGCCAATTTCGAGATCGGCGCCAAGATGACGCTGGCCGACGCCGCCTGGGCCAATGGCGAGCAGACCCGCATGTTCCGCCGCTTCCAGACGCTCTTCCGCGACTACGACCTGATCCTGTCGCCCACCGTACCGGTGACGCCTTTCCCCTGGACCCAGCTCTATCTCGAGGAGTTGGAGGGGGTAAAGCTGCGCAATTACTACCACTGGCTGGCGCTGACCTACTACGTCACCCTGGTCACCAACCCGGCGATCTCGCTGCCCTGCGGCACCGACCCGATGGGCATGCCGTTTGGGATGCAGGTCATCGGCCGTTTCCGCGGCGACCTCGCGGTGCTGGACGCCGCCCAGTCGATGGAGGCCGCCTGGTCGCGCATTCCTGGCCTCGCCCCGCCGAGGCCGGACCTGGCAAAACTCGCTACCCCGCGCCCGGAACTCGCCGCCTTCGCGACACATCGCAGCGGCCATTGGCATGCGCGCAGCATGGCGGAGCAGGCGGGGTAGGGAAGAGTCTTCTTTTTGTGAACAAAAAGAAGCAAAAAAACTTCATCCATTGGCACGCATGCTTATTGTCGGATGCTGCGGCGTTGCCAAAGCGTTTCACACAGAGGCAAACGGATAAAGTTTTTTTGCTTCTTTTTGTTCACAAAAAGAAGTCTTCCCTTCCGCTTGACCTGCATCAAGGCGCACTGATCCCCTCCGCCCCCAAGGTGGTGCCCGACAGAGCGCCCTGGCGCCGGAGCCCCGCCATGTCCACCAGCCTCGCCGCCTATGCCAGCCGCGCCGTGCCGCGCTACACCAGCTATCCCACCGCGCCGCATTTCCGCGAGGATTTCGCGCCGTCGACCTACGCCGAATGGCTGCGCCGCACCGACCCCGCCGCGCCGGTTTCGCTGTATCTGCACGTGCCGTTCTGCCGCGCGGTCTGTTCGTATTGCGGCTGCAACATGAAGCTGGCCAGCCGCTATGCGCCGATCGCCGCCTATGCCGCGGCGCTGCACGATGAGATCGCGCTGGCCGCCTGCCTGTTGCCGCGCGGTCTGCCGGTTGGTCATCTCGCCTGGGGCGGCGGCACCCCCACGGCGCTGTCGCCCGACGATCTCGCGGCCCTGATGGAGCGACTTCGCCGCCACTTCATCTTTCGCCCGGATGCCGAACTGTCGATCGAAAGCGACCCGCGCACGCTGACCGCCGAGATGGCGCAGCGCATCGGAGCACTCGGCTTCACCCGCGCCAGCTTCGGCGTGCAGGAATTCGACCCGCGCGTGCAACAGGCGATCAATCGCATCCAGCCGCCCGACATGGTCGCGCGCGCGGTCGACGGGCTGCGCGGCGCCGGCGTGTCGCGCATCAACTTTGACCTGATCTACGGCCTGCCGCACCAGACCGAGGAGACACTGCTCACCACCATCGCCACCGCCGCGGCGATGCGCCCCGACCGCATCGCCCTGTTCGGCTATGCCCATGTCCCCTGGATGGCCAAGCGCCAGCGGTTGATCGACGAGGCGGCGCTGCCGGACGGGACCGCCCGCGCCCGGCAATCCGAGCGCGCAGCCGAGGTGCTCATCGGCCTGGGCTACCAGCCGATCGGGCTCGATCATTTAGCCCTGCCGGATGACAGCATGGCAATCGCCGCGCGCGCCGGCACCCTGCACCGCAACTTCCAGGGCTACACCACCGATACCGCCGACACGTTGATCGGCTTCGGCGCCACCGCGATCGGCCGCTCGCCGTTCGGCCATGTCCAGAACATCGCCGAGCCCGGCGCATGGGCGCGCGCCATCGGCCGCTTCATCCTGCCGGTGGCCAAGGGTGTCGCGATCTCGGCGGAGGACCGGCTGCGCGGCGAGGTGATCGAGCGCATCATGTGCGATGGCGAAGTCGACACCGATGCGGTCGCCAGCAGGCTCGGCTGCGCCACTGGCTGGTGCGGTGACGAGTTGAAGACACTGGACGGCATGGCCGGCGACGGGCTGCTCATGCGCACCGGCACCGCCATCACGCTGACGGCGGAGGGCCGGAAATTGTCCCGCGTGGTGGCCGCTGTGTTCGACACTTACCTGGCTGCCGGCCGGGCGCGGCACTCGGTGGCGGTTTAGAGCCAGACGACCCGGCGTGCCGTTGAATGCCGCCGTGCCGATGAAGCTGAAGGCGTCGTTGGTGGCGGTGCCGGCGATCGCGTCGATGAGGGCGATGTCCAGCTTCTCGCCGTCGACGCGGTTGAAATCCTCCATCGTCGTCGCATTCGTCGCAGCCGTACCCAGCACAGTCGGCTGGAAGCGGAACTGATCGAGCCCCGCCAGGCCGAACACCGTATCCAGCCCGCCGCCGAGATAGAACAGGTCCGGCCCCGCCGTGCCGGTCAGTGTCTCGCTGGCCGCGGTCGAGGTCTTGGTGTCGTCGTCCAGGATCACCCCCTTTGCCGTCGCCGTGGTGATCGACACCCCGGCTTGCGCCCCGGACAT
Source organism: Rhodospirillales bacterium (assembly GCA_025352915.1). Lineage (GTDB taxonomy): Bacteria > Pseudomonadota > Alphaproteobacteria > Acetobacterales > Acetobacteraceae > CAMDGX01. Next base: position 5,196 of record JANXSA010000195.1, read on the forward strand.
GGTGACGGTGAAGCTTTCGTTGAGCTCGCCCAGCGTGTCGGCGGCGACCATCACCGGCACCTCCAGCACGCTCTGACCGGGGGCGAAGACGATGTGCCCGGCCGGCAACTGACCGCCGTCGAAGTCGGCGGCATTGGCGGCGGTCGTCGATGCCACGCCACCGCCAGTCACCGCCAGGTCCACCCCGGCCGAGCCCGACAGGTCGCCCGTGCGGGTCACGGTGAAGGTGACGGGTGAAGGTGTAGATGGCGGTGCCGGATTGTCCCTCCGCCGCGCTCAGCGTCGCCGCGGCGATGGTGAAGGCATTGCCGATCGTCCCGCCGACCACTTCGGCCACACCGTCGTTGAAGGCGACGATCTCGAAGTCGTGCAGCGTGTCTCTCCCATCCGGCCCGGACACCTCGACCAAGTCCGGCCCAGGGAAACTTACCGCATAGCTGGCGAAACTGCCGGTGAACACGGCGGTGTAGATGCCGGCATCGCCATACAGGTCGTCGTCGCCGCCATTGCCACGCACCCGGTCATTGCCGCCGCCGCCCTGGAAGATGTCGGCGTTGCCCAGCCCGGTCAGGATGTCGGCTCCATCGCCGCCGAACACACCAAAGCCGAAGCCGCCATTGATCGCATTGCCGGTCAACTCCAGCACCTCGATGCCGGACAGTGTCAGAGTGTAGCCGATCGCTTGGTTATAGAGCACCGCATTGTTCAACCCGCCGCTGAAGCCGGCGGTATCGTCGGACAGATCGACCACGGCGGTGTCGGTACCATCACCGCCGGCGATAGTGGCGTATTGACTGCCCAGTGTGTAGACGCCGCCCAGCCGATCATCGCCCTTGCCGCCCGTCAGGCCGGTCATCTTCTCGATGCCGGTGACCGAGCCGAACGCCTTGCCGGCCACGGTGAAGCCGTATGTCCGGCCGGTCACGCCACCGTTCACCGCGATCACGTCGCCGGTCTGGTCGGCGAAGCTGGCATCGCCAGTGTCAAAGCCCGCGCCGCCATCGATCATATTGGCGCCGAGCCCGCTATATAGCCGGTCGTTGTTCGCATCGCCCCAGATGGTGCCATTGCCGCCATGAAACGCGTCGGCCTGGTCAAGATGTCGTTGCCGGCCCCGCCGAAGACGCCGTCGGAATACGAGCCGCCATTGGCGTTGCCGGTGAAGTCCGGCACGGTCGTGCCCGGCGAAATCGAGGTGAAGATGCTGTTGTTCTGGTCAAAGAGGAAGTCGGTTGGAATGCGGCCAATATAGAATTCGTTTGCATTGCCAGCCACGAACTAGAACGTCGTCATCTCCAATTCCTTTCCCGAAAGTGAAATCGTCAACGTGCTGCGTAGGTAACGGGCTCCAACGGAACCTCGATCCAGCGCCCCCGATTTTCCGCCAGCTTAAGATTTTGTAAACGAAATTGGAGGTCTTGCCTAAAGCCGGACGCACTCTGACGGACCTGCTGCTCCAACAGCGCATGTCAGCATGAATTTTAGGCATTTGAACCGCTGACAGGCTGAACCAACCCGCTGCCAGCACGATTTCCGTTCAAACCACGGCCCTGGCGCCGCTTTGTCGCCTGGCACGATCCTTGCTGATACCGCCTCAGCGTCCCGTCATCGGCGGGGCCTGTGGGAACAACAGGAAAAGGGCTTCATGTCAGTCATCCGGAAAATGCTGCGCGGGATCGGCCTCGCCGCGACCGCCCTCACCGCCATCACCATCGCGCCGCAGGCCCAGGCGCAGGAGCCGATCAAGGTCGGCATCCTGCACTCGCTCTCCGGCACCATGGCGATCAGCGAAACCACGTTGAAGGACGTGATGCTGATGCTGATCGAGGAGCAGAACAAGAAAGGCGGCGTGCTCGGCCGCAAGCTCGAGGCCGTCGTCGTCGACCCTGCCTCGAACTGGCCGCTATTCGCCGAAAAGGCCCGCCAGCTCATCACCGTGGACAAGGTCTCGGCGGTGTTCGGCTGCTGGACCTCGGTGTCGCGCAAATCCGTCCTCCCCGTCTTCGAGGAAACCGGCAACATCCTGTTCTACCCGGTCCAGTACGAGGGCGAGGAAAGCAGCAAGAACGTCTTCTACACCGGCGCCGCGCCGAACCAGCAGGCGATCCCGGCCGTCGACTACCTGATGGCCGACGAGAAGGTCCAGCGCTGGGTCCTGGCCGGCACCGACTATGTCTATCCGCGCACCACCAACAAGATCCTTGAGGCGTATCTCAAGTCCAAGGGCGTGAAGCAGGAAGACATCCTGATCAACTACACCCCCTTCGGCCACGCCGACTGGCAAAACATCGTGGCGGACATCAAGAAGTTCGGCTCGGCCGGCAAGAAGACCGCCGTCGTCTCGACCATCAACGGTGACGCCAACGTACCTTTCTACAAGGAACTCGGCAACCAGGGCATCAAGGCCACCGACATCCCCGTCATCGCCTTCTCGGTCGGCGAGGAAGAACTGGCCGGCATCGACACCAAGCCGCTGCTCGGCCACCTGGCCGCCTGGAATTACTTCATGAGCGTGGAGAGCACCGAGAACAAGGCGTTCATCGCCAAGTGGCAGGCTTTCACCAAGAACGCCAAGCGCGTCAGCAATGACCCCATGGAAGCCCATGTCATCGGCTTCAACATGTGGATCAAGGCGATCGAAAAGGCCGGCAGCGCCGAGCCCGCGAAGGTGATCCCGGCCATGATCGGCATCGCGGTGCCGAACCTGACCGGCGGCTACTCGGCGATGATGCCCAACCACCACATCACCAAACCGGTGCTGATCGGTGAAATCAAGGCCGACGGCCAGTTCAACGTCGTGTGGCAAACCCCGGGCACCGTGGTGGCCGAGGAATGGTCGCCGCACCTCGAAGGCTCGCGCGACCTGATCTCCGACTGGCGCTCGCCCCTCTCCTGCGGCAACTTCAACGTCAAGACCGGCAAATGCGGCGGCGCCTCCAAGTAACCGCCCATTTTGGAAACCCCGGGGGCACGGTTTGCCCCCGGGAATTTCGCCTGCTGGCCGAGATCTAAATGGATAAAAGTTTTTTGGTTCTTTTTTTCAAAAAAAGAACTTTTTTTTGAAAAAAGAAACAAAAACTTTTGATACTTGTTGCCGGCCCCTCTGGCAGCAGGTCGGGACACCCTGATGAAGCTGCTGCGTCGCCTGTTGTTCCTGTTGGCCCTCGCCCCCGGTTTGGCCATGGCACAACCGAGCGACCCATTTGCCGGCCTCGCCGGCAGCGGCTTCGACGACATTCGCCGCGGCATTGAGGCCCTGGCCGGCTCCGGCCATCCGCAGGCCGCCGCCACCATCACCGCCCTGCAAGCCGGCACCCTGCTCGCCGCAACCGGCATTCTGGTCATCAAACAGGGCGATAGCCTGATCGACGCCCGTACTGGCAAGCCCGCCGAGGGCGTCAACGCCGCCGCGCTGCGCCCGGTGCGCGTCAACAACGCCGTCCGCCGCGCCGCCGAGGCCGCGATGGGCAGCCTGACCCTGTTCTCCGCCAACGACGCCGAGCGCCGCAAAGCCGCCGAGGCCGTCTTCAAATCGCGCGACCCCGCTGGCGTGCCCGCGTTGACCCGTGCGCTGGCCGCCGAAAAGAACGCCGCCATCCGCGCCATCATGGAACAGGCCCGCGCCGCCGCCTTGCTAGCCACAACCGACGCCGCCACATCCGAAGTGGGCGAGCCCGACCGCCTCGCCGCCGTCGCCACCCTGCGCGCCCGCGGCGACCTCGACGCCCGCGGCTTGCTGGCCTCGCTGAAAGACCAACCCGCCGCCGTCACCGCTGCCGCGCAAGACGCCGTCACCGCCATCGACCGCCAGCAACAGATGTGGAGCGTCGCCCAAGGCGCCTTCTACGGCCTGTCGCTCGGCTCCGTCCTGCTGCTCGCCGCCGCCGGCCTGGCCATCACCTTCGGCGTCATGGGCGTCATCAACATGGCGCACGGCGAGATGGTCATGCTCGGCGCCTACACCACCTTCGTCATCCAGGACGCGATCCGCAGCCACGCCCCCGCCCTGTTTGACTACTCGCTCTTCCTCGCCGTCCCCGCCGCCTTCCTCGTCGCCGGCGGCGTTGGCATCGCCGTCGAGCGCGGCTTGATCCGCTTCCTCTACGGCCGCCCGCTCGAAACCCTGCTCGCCACCTGGGGCCTCTCGCTGGTGCTGCAACAAGCCGTGCGCTCGATCTTCGGCCCGACCAACCGCGAAGTCGGCACCCCCGCCTGGATGAGCGGTGCCACCCAATGGGGCGGCCTGACCATCACCTATAACCGCCTGACCATCATCATCTTCGCCGCCATGGTCCTGGCCGCCCTGATGGCCGTGCTGCGCTACACGGCACTCGGCCTGCGCATGCGCGCCGTCACCCAAAACCGCCGCATGGCCGCCTCCATGGGCATCCGCACCCCCTGGGTCGACGCCCTGACCTTCGGCCTCGGCTCCGGCGTCGCCGGCATGGCGGGCGTGGCGCTCAGCCAAATCGACAACGTAAGCCCCAACCTCGGCCAGGGCTACATCATCGACAGCTTCATGGTCGTCGTATTCGGCGGCGTCGGCAACCTATGGGGCACGGCGCTGGGCGCGTTGACGCTTGGGGTGGTCAACAAGTTCCTGGAGCCCGTGGCCGGCGCGGTGCTGGGCAAGATCGTGGTGCTCGTGCTGCTGATCC
>JANXSA010000208.1 GCA_025352915.1 Rhodospirillales bacterium
CCGGCGGCCTTGAGGGCGGCTTTTGCTTCGGCGTCGGTGTAGCGCGGGCGGATCGTTTCCAGCCCGTCATCGGTGGCGTCTGGGGTTCCCGGTGGGAAGAAGCCGATTCCGGTGCGTTGCAGCTCGGGTTCGCCGCCGGCGATGGCGTTGACGAAATCCTCCTGGTTGATGGCGCGCATGACGGCGCGGCGCATTTCGGGGCGGTCGAAGGGGGGCTGGTTCTGGTTGAAGCGGACGAAGGCGTAGTTGCCGAGTTTTTCCAGCACGGCGGAGCGCAGGTTGCGGTCGCGGCGGACGATGGGCAGCAGGTCTTGGGCGGCGTATTCCCACCAGTCCTGCTCGCCCTTTTGCAGGGACGACAGGGCGGTGCCCTGGTCGGGCATGGTGGTCCAGATGATGCGTTCGAAATGGACGATTTTCGGGCCGGAATCGCCGTCGGGGGTGCCGGAGGGGCGGGGGACGTAGCCGTGGAATTTTTCGTAGACGTTGCGCACGCCCTGGAGGCGTTCGTTGGCTACGTATTTGAACGGGCCGCTGCCGACCATTTCGGTGATCGGCTTGAACGGGTCGGTTTCGGCGAGGCGGGCCGGCATGATGGCGGACATGTTGGCGCCGGGTTTGGCCAGCGCCTCGGCGAGGAGGGGGAAGCGGCGTTTTAGGCGGAATTCGATGGTGCGGTCGTCCGGGGCGGAGAGTTCGTCGGTGGCGGCCATCAGTTCGCGGCCGAGGACATCCCGTCGGCCCCAGCGTTGCAGGGAGGCGACGGCGTCGCGGGCGAGGACGGGTTCGTTGTCGTGGAATTTGAGGCCTTCGCGCAGGCGGATGCGCCAGCGTTTGCCGTCGTTCTCGATGGTGTGGCCTTCGGCCATTTGCGGGTGGGCGCGGAGCTCGTTGTCGGCGCTGTAGAGGCGGTCGAAGACGAGGCCGGCGTGGTTGCGGGTGATGTTGGTCATGGAGAAGACGGGGTCGAGGAAGACCAGGTCGATCTGCGGGATGAAGCGCAGGACGCGGTGGCGCTCGGCCATGACGACAGCGGGTTGGGCGAGGGCGGGGGCGGCCAAGGGGGCAGCGATTGTGGCGGCGGCCGTGCCGAGTAGGGCGCGGCGGGTGATGCGCGTCATGGTTTTTCTCCGGTTGGGTGGAGTTTCGGCAATGGCGGGGGTCTTGTCCATTACTTGACGAGGGCGGCGGGGCGGGCTCAGGGTTTTGGCGGGATCAGGGGAGGCTGGGATGGCGGGGTCTTTGTCGGCGGCGCAGGTGGCGGGGTATGGGCGGGATGGGATTCTGTTTCCGCTGCCGGTGATGTCGGAGGCGGAGGCGGCGGCGGCGATGGCGGGGCTTGAGGTGATGGAGGCGCGGTGGGGCGGGGCGATCCCGAAGCGGGCCAACCAGAAGCTGCATATGCTTACACCGTGGCTGAACGCGCTGGTGCGGCATCCGGCGGTGCTGGACGCCGTTGAGAGCCTGATCGGGCCGGATGTCCGGTGTTGGAATGGCGGGTTTTTCAGCAAGAACGCGGGGGATGGGGCGTTCATCTCGTGGCATCAGGATTCGACGTATTGGGGGCTGTCGCATCCCGATGTGGTCACCGCGTGGATCGCGTTTACGCCGAGCACGGTGCAGAGCGGGTGCATGCAGGTGATCCCGGGGACGCAGACGGCGGATCAGGTGGCGCATCGGGATACGTTCGCGGCGGGGAATCTGCTGAGCCGGGGGCAGGAGATTGCGGTTGAGGTGGACCGGAGCCGGGCGGTGGATGTGGTGCTGAAGGCCGGCGAGATGTCATTGCATCATGTGCGGATTTTTCATGGCTCGGAGGCGAACCGGGCGGGGCATCGGCGGGTTGGCTATGCGGTGCGCTATATCCCTACGTATGTGCGCCAGGTGAGCGGGAAGCGGACCAGTGCTTTTCTGGTGCGCGGGGTGGACCGGTTTGGGCATTTCGATGATGAGCCGGTGCCGGCGGGGGATTACGCGGCCGATGCGGTGGCGGCGTATGAGGCGGCTTTGGATCGGCTGGACAAGGTTTTGTTCGCTGGGGCGGATCGCTAGATTACCTGGCGGGTTTGCATGGGGAAGTGGGTGACGGCGCCGGTGAAGGGCGGGAGTTGGGCGTAATCGGCGCGCATTTCGTGGCGGATGGGGGAGTTCAGGGCGGCGGTGAGGGCCTCGGGCGAGTCGAAGACGACTTTGTTGCGCTGGATGCAGGTGGCGCGGGGGAAGGGGAGGCCGGCGGCGGTGTCCAGCGCGGTGTAGATCTCGATTTCGCGGATGGCGGGGAAGCGGGCCATGATCGCGGGGTGGTGGGCGAGGTAGTGGGCGTGCCAGGCGGGGAGGTCGTTGGCCGGGCCTTCATAGGCGACGAGGTAGGTGCAGTGTTCGGGGGGTAAGGGGGCGGGGTTTGGGACCTTGTACTGGCGGACCAGCATGGTTTGCTGGGTGGCGTTTGCCAGGAACGGGGGTAGGGCTTGCAGGGGGCCGGCGCAGGCGGCTTCGAGGGCGGCGATCTCGCTGAAATAGAGTTGCAGGGCGAGGCTGGGCGGGGCGCCGTCGTTCAGGTAGGGGTCGTGAGCGCTGGCGGGGCGGTGGACCAGGGCGCGGGCGAGGCCGGGGACCTTGGCGAGGAGCGGGTCGAGCGTGGCTGGGGTTGGGCCGCGGACGATCAGGAACAGGCAGAATTTCATCGGGGGACCTGGGTTTTGGGGGCGGAGGAGCTTCCGGCGGTTCTGAAATAGAATTGCAAGTTTTGGAAGTTATTATTACGATTTCATTTTGACATTGATGTTCAATTAACGATGTGAATGTATATAATTTTAGACGAAATGAAGCGCTGGATTGCCGGTATGGGCCGGCTTCGCCGAGCCCGGCGGGCTTCGATTTCGATCGAATTCGCGCTGGTGATGCCGCCATTCCTGTTGATGGGCTTCGGGTTCCTGGGCATGACCGCGGCGATGTCCACGCGGTCGACGATGCAGAACAACGCGCAGTTGGCGGCGCAGATGATGTCCACCGGGGTGGTGCCGAATTTTGCCAGCGGGCCAATTGTTGGCGCCACCGCCACGGCGCCCACGACATACAGCGGGTCGCTGGCCAACATGACGGTGGAGTATCACGCCTGCAATTTG
>JANXSA010000254.1 GCA_025352915.1 Rhodospirillales bacterium
ACGGCGGCCGCCCCGCTGCGCGCGAAGGCGGAGCGCTGGGCGGTATAGAAATCGAGCGTGGTAGCACCGAGCGCCACCTTCACCTCGGCATTGGCGGCATAGGCGAAGCCGGGGCTTATTGAGACGGCATCGCGCATGGCGGGGCGATGGGTGACGGTCAGGTTTACCTCGCCACGGCCGGCAACGGTGCCGGATTGTTTGGGGCGGGTGAATGCATAGCAGACCGGTTGTCCGCCTTCCGTATAGGTCGCGGCCTGCCAATCCTGAAAAGTGCCGATTGATTTCGGGCCGTCCGGCTTGGCCGCAGCGGCGGCGGGCACGGTCGCCTGGCGCGGCTGAGCCTGAACGGCGGGCGATACGGCGGCGGCGACCAGGGGGGCGGCGAACACGGCGGCGGCAAGAAGGGGAAGGATGTGCATGGGCGCAGAGATACGAAGCCGCCGCCCTGTGAACAAGCGTTGCCTGCTCATGCCTCCTGCTCCCCCGTGTCCGATGGGTCCGGGTCCAGCCAGGCCGGGCGGTTGCGCCGGAACACCGGGTGGCCGTGGCCGGACGCGGCGGGCAGTGCCTCGGCGGCCCCGCCGCTCATCACCGGCCGGTCGGCAAAGCGCCCGTGCTGCAACAGCCGGTCGTACAACACCAGCGCGCCGGCCACTGCCAGGTTGAGCGAAAACCGCGTCGGAATCCGCACCAGGTGATCGCACCGCGCCAGCAGCGCCGGCGACAGCGACGATCGCTCGGGCCCCAGCACATAGGCCGCACTCAACGGATGCCGGAAGCTCGGCAGTTCCGCCGCGTCCGGGTGGATCTCGATACCGACCAGCTTGCAGCCGTCGGGCAGGTTCATGCTCGCGGGATCGTCGAACCGCCACAGCGGCACATGCGCCGGCGTGCCCGCGGTATCGGCGCTGCGCCCGGCCCGCGCATCGAAGCCGGTGCCCAGGGTGAAACAGAAGCTGGCGCCAAACGCATGCGCGGTGCGCAACAGCGCGCCGACATTGGCCGATTTCGACACGCCCTCGGCGCCGATGCCGAAATAACCGCGGGTTCTGGCTGGCTGCATCGCGCTGGTCTATGCCGACGGCCATGACCAGCGCAACGCCCCGGCCAGTTATCGTCATCTTCGGCGCCGCCGTGCGCCAGGATGGCCAGCCGAGCCGCACCCTGCGCGTCAGGGTCGAGGCTGCATTGGCGCTGGGCGCCCGCCTGGACCGCCCGATCTACTTGCCCACCGGCGGCATCGGCCGTTTCGGCGACGCAGAGGCAGCGGTCATGGCACGGCTGCTGCGCGCGGCCGGCGTGGCCGAGTCTGATATCCGCCCGGAACCGACTGCCCACGACACCGTCTCGTCGGTGCGTGCCGTCCGACGGATGCTCGCGGACCATCGCGGCCCGGTCCATGCCGCTACCAGCGCCTATCACCTGCCGCGCTGCGTGGTCCTGCTATGGCTGGCGGGCCTGACGGCGCGGCCCTGTCCGCCGCCTCCCGCTTTGGCCGCGGCGGCATGGCGCAAGCGCTGGTGGTGGCGGCTGCGCGAAGTGCCGGCGCTGCCGTGGGATGCGGCGTTCGTGGTGTGGCTGCGGGTGACAGGAAGGATTTAGGAAAAAATCTTCTTTTTTTTAAAAAAGAACTTCTTCCTTAGCGCTCTTCCTCACCATTCTCCTGCTCCACCTCGACGATGGCATCGGTGTCGTCCTCAAGGTCGGAGGTATCTTCCAGCACACCCTCCTCCGCATCGTCGTCCGACGCTTCCACCTCGACATCGGCGGTATCCAGCCCCGGGACGGGGGCGACTTTGGCGCGGCGCTTCTCCTCCATCACGTTGCCGCCCGACCGGCGCACCCGCGGCTGTTCGGCCGGTTGCTCGGTGTTGCATTTCGGGCAGACCGCCGGCTGGCGGGTCAGGTCGTAGAAGCGGGCAGCGCAGGAGACGCAGACGCGCTTGGTGCCGAGTTCGGGCTTGGCCATCGATTGCCTCGCATAGGGTAGGGCGCTGGGAAGCGCGTCGCAGAGGGCGCGCCCCATGCCATCCCTCGGCGTGCCTGTCAAACCGATTTCCGCCGTGCTAAGGCGCGGGCATGCACATCGTCACCCTGCGCCCGCTCGTCTCCCGCCGCCCCGCCGCGCCGCTGTCCGGCACCATCCGGGTGCCCGGCGACAAGTCGATCAGCCATCGCGCGCTGATGTTCGGGGCGCTGGCCGTTGGCGAGACGCATATTTCCGGCCTGCTGGAGGGCGAGGATGTGCTGCGCACTGCCGCCGCCATGCGCGCCCTCGGCGCCGAGGTGATCCAGGACGGACCCGGCGCCTGGCGCGTTGCCGGGCGCGGCGTCGGCGGCCTGGTCGAGCCGGCGGATGTGCTCGACATGGGCAATTCCGGCACCGCCGCCCGCCTGCTGGCCGGCATCCTGGCCAGCCATCCGTTCTTCTCGGTGATGACCGGCGACGCCAGCCTGCGCCGCCGGCCGATGCGCCGGGTGACCGACCCGCTGGGCCAGTGCGGTGCCCGCTTCGCCAGCCGCGAGGGCGGCCGCTTGCCGCTGGCCATCGAGGGGGCGCGTGAGGCGCTGCCGATCGATTACGTGGTGCCGGTGCCCTCGGCCCAGGTGAAATCGGCGCTGCTGCTGTGCGGCCTCAACGCGCCGGGGATCACCCGCATCGAGGAACGCGAGGCAACCCGCGACCACAGCGAGAATATGCTGCGCCATTTCGGCGCCACCGTGCGCGTCGAGACCGCCGGCCACGGCCGCATCATCGAACTGCAGGGCCAGCCCGAGCTGCGCGCCGCCGATGTCGTGGTGCCCGGTGACCCGTCCTCGGCGGCCTTCCCGCTGGCCGCCGCGTTGCTGGTCCCGGGTTCGTTGCTGCGCATCGAGGGCGTCGGGCTGAACCCGCTGCGCACCGGCCTGTTCGCCACGCTGCGCGAGATGGGCGCCGTCCTGCGCATCGACAACGCCCGCACCGAGGGCGGCGAGCCCGTCGGCGACATCATCGCCGAATACGCCACCCTGCGCGGCATCGAGGTGCCGCCCGAACGCGCGCCCAGCATGATTGACGAATACCCGATCCTCGCCGTCCTGGCTGCCGCCGCCACCGGTACCACGCGCATGCGCGGTCTCAAGGAACTGCGCGTGAAGGAGAGCGACCGCCTGTCCGCCACCGCCGCCATGCTGTCCGCCAACGGTGTGCGCGTGACCATCGAAGGCGACGATCTCATTGTCGAGGGCGGCGGCATCCCCAGTGGAATTCGGGGCGGCGGCGTGGTGGAAACCCACATGGACCACCGCCTGGCGATGAGCGCCCTGGTGATGGGCCTGGCCAGCCGCGACGGCGTCGCCGTTGACGACGCCAGCTTCATCGACACCAGTTTTCCGGGGTTTGTCGACCTGCTCAACGGCGCCATCGGCAATGGCGGGGCGCCGGCGCTGGTCG
>JANXSA010000265.1 GCA_025352915.1 Rhodospirillales bacterium
TCAACACCATCGAGCCGGTCATCGCCGGGGTGTTCGAGGAATTCGCCGCCGGGCGTGCGGTCACCAAGCCGCCATTCGTGCGCATCCCGTACGATACCTCGATGCTCAAGTATGGGTCGGACAAGCCGGACCTGCGCAACCCGATCGAAATCGCCGATGTCACCGCGCAATTCGCCGGGTCCGGCTTCGGGCTGTTCGCCAAGATCGCGGCCTCCGGCGGGATCGTGCGGGCAATTCCGGCGCCGGGGGCCGGGGCGAACCCGCGCAGCTTCTTCGACAAGCTGAACGAATGGGCGCGCAGCGAGGGGCAAGGCGGGCTTGGGTATATCACCTTCGACGCCGAAGGGCCGAAAGGGCCGATCGCGCGCAACCTGGAAGCGGACCGGGCCGAGGCGATCCGGGTTGCCTGCGGGTTGAAGGCCGGGGATGCGGTGTTCTTCGCGGCCGGAAAGCGCGACGAGGCGCCGAAATTCTCCGGGATCGTGCGCACCAAGCTGGGGCACGAACTCGGGTTGATCGCGCAAGGCGATTTCCGCTTCTGCTGGATCACCGATTTTCCGATGTACGAACTGAACGAGGAAACCGGCAAGATCGATTTCAGCCACAACCCGTTCAGCATGCCGCAGGGCGAGATGGACGCGCTGCAAAACCAGGACCCGCTGACCATCAAAGCCTATCAATACGATATCGTCTGCAACGGCATCGAGCTGTCGTCCGGGGCGATCCGCAACCATCGGCCGGATATCATGGTCAAGGCCTTCGAAATCGCCGGCTATACGAAAGACGACGTGGAGAGCCGGTTCGGCGGGATGTTGAACGCGTTCCGCTACGGCGCCCCCCCGCATGGCGGCTCGGCGCCAGGGATCGACCGGATCGTCATGCTGCTGGCCGATGAACCGAATATCCGCGAAGTCATCCTGTTCCCGCTGAACCAACAAGGCGAAGACCTGATGATGGGGGCGCCAGCCGAAGTGCCGGCGGCGCGGTTGAAGGAATTGTCGTTGGCGCTGGCTTTGCCGCCCAGGGTTCGGAAGGACTGAGGGCAAAAGGCTGGGCTCTGCCCAGACCCGCCAGGCCCCGAGCGCGCCTTCGCGCGACGGGCCAAGCCCCTGGACCTTGTCTATAAGAAAGGGTTCGGGCTAGCTGGTTATTATTGTTTTTATAACGGAATGAATTGGATATGGCTTCGCCATCCCCTTTTGGGCGGAGTTCGAGGCTGATGAGCGCCGCTGAATGGCGGCGCGCGCGCCAAGTGGCGGCGCGGGACCGCTCGGCTGCCGATTGCGGAGGCGATGCCAACGATCATTACAGGTGTGGGGATGGCCCGAACCGGCGAGCGGTGATGATGGTGGGGCTGCGCGGCTGAAGGCTGCGTTGCGGCACAGGTGGACGGCTTGGTCCGGTGCGATGTTGTTCGGCGCGGGCCGGGCATGCGCGGATTTTGGGTGCGGGGCGCGGTGCTGGCGGGACGGGGCGGTAATGGGGGGAGTTGGCCGGCTTGCCAGAGGGTGAGGACGTGTTCGAGGCGCGCGAAGATGCGGGCCAGGCAGGCGATGATGAGGGCGTGGACGCGGTCCGGCATCCAACAGGGGGCCTCGCCCGCTGTCAGGGTGGTGCGCAGGCTGGTGAGCTGGTCGCTCAGAGGGGTGGCGGGTAACTCCATGGGCGCATATTAACTAACTGACCTTCGGAGTTCAAGATAAATTTTCCTGATTTCGAAAATTTTTTCCTGCGCCGTGCGGCACGGCTGCTGCCGCATCGGCGCGCTTATGGATAAAGTTTTTTTGCTTCTTTTTGTTCACAAAAAGAAGGGCTTATCTTATGCGTCGGATTGGTGCGCAGAGTCGGATGGCGCTTCGCTTATCCGACCTACGACGGCGGGTGGGACGACCCCTCACCCAACCCTCTCCCCCAAGGGGAGAGGGCTTTTTTTGGGAGTGTTAGGCGCGTTTGATGTTCCAGAAGAGTGGGCCGGTGGCTTCGAGTTTGCCGGTGAGGGATTTGCGCCAGGCGGTGGGGATTTGGAACTGGCCGAGGGTGATGGTGGGGACTTGGGTGAAGTTTTCCACCTGGATGGCGGCGGCGATGGTTTTGCGGGCGGCGTCGTCTTTGGCGTCGAGCCATTCCGAGGTCAGTTGTTCGACTTTTTCGTTGGCGTACCAGCCGAACCAGCCTTTGTCGCCGAGGCCGCGGAACGGCGGGGTGATGATCGGGTTGAGGATGAAGCCGCCGGTGAACCAGGTGTGGAAGATCGACCAGCCGCCTTTGTCGGCCGGTTCCTTGCTGGCGCGGCGCTGGACCACGGTGCCCCAGTCGGTGGCGGCGAGTTCGACGTTGATGCCGATTTTCTTCAGCATGTCGAAGGAGATGTCACCGAGCGGGCCGATGGTGTGGAAGTCGGTGGGGTTGATGATGACGGCCTTGGCGCCGTTATAGCCGGCGTCCTGGACCATCTTGCGGGCCAGCGCGATGTTGCCGCTTTGCACGTCGGGGATGCCGACGGGGGTGCCGTAGGTGGTGCCGCAGGGGAACTGCGAGCGGCAGATTTCGTAGAGCGATTTGTCGGTGCCCATGATCGCCGTCATGTAGTCTTCCTGGTTCACCGCGACCTGGATCGCGCGGCGGATGCGCACGTCATTGAACGGCGGGTGCAGGTGGTTGAAGCGCATGCCGCCGATATAGCCCTGGGGGTTCGACGGGCCGAACTGGATATTGGCGTTACGGCGCAGCAGCGGGACCAGGTCGGCCTGGACCTGTTCGTACCAGTCGACCTCGCCGGATTGCAGGGCGGCGGCGGCGGTGGCCGAGTCCGGGATGATTTTCCACTCGACGCGGGGGAAATTGACGATCTTGGCGCCGGTGAACCAGTCCGGCGCTTCCTGGCGCGGGACGTAGGCGTCGTTGCGGGCGTAAGCGGCGCTGCTGCCGGCGACGAATTCATTGACCAGGAAGCGGAACGGGCCGGAGCCGACGTGTTCGCTGATCGCCTTGAAGGCGTCGGTCTTGGCCATGCGCTCGGGCATGATGAAGGAGTTCTGCTGGGCGATCGCCTGGATCAGCAGGGGGAAGGGCTTTTTCAGGGTGATCTTGACGGTGCGGTCGTCCTGGACCCCGAAGGCGTCGACGAAGGGCAGCAAGGTGGCGCCGAAGGGATCGCGCAGGGCCCAGCGCGCCAGGCTGGGGGCGCAATCCTGGGCCCGGACCGGCGCGCCGTCGTGGAATTTCAGGCCGTCGCGCAGCTTGATGAGGTAGGTGCGGCCGTCATCGGAGACGGTGTAGCCCTCGGCCATCTGCGGCTTGGGCTCGAGCTTGCTGGTGACGCCGAACAGCGTGTCGTAAATCATCCAGGCGTGGTTGGCAGTCACGGCCGCGGTGGTGATGATGGGGTCGAGTATGGTCAGATTGGCCTGTGGCACGAAGCGCAGGACCTGGGTGCTGGCCGGCTGGGCGATGGAAACACGCGGCAAGGCGGCCGCAACGGCACCGGCGGCGCCGGCGCGAAGAAGACTTCTGCGCTTCATGATGAAGCTCCCTGTCGTTTATTGTGACACGCTCGCGCCACAATAA
>JANXSA010000277.1 GCA_025352915.1 Rhodospirillales bacterium
CACAAAAAGAAGGCTTTTTTTTGTGGTCCTTGCTTTCGTTCAGCTTAGCAGAACCTTGACGTAGCTGCCGGGGGCGTCGTCTAGCACTGCGAGTTTGCCGTCGCCGGGGGTTCGGGCTTTGACCTGGCGTTTGTCTTGGGCGGTGATCCAGCGTTGCCAGTCGGGCCACCAGGAGCCGGCGATTTCGGTGGCGCCCTGGAACCAGGTTTCCGGGTCTGCGGGCAGGTCGGGGTTGAGCCAGTGGCTGTATTTGCCGCCTTCGGGCGGGTTGACGACGCCGGCGATGTGGCCGGAGGCGGCGAGGACGAAGCGATTTTCGCCGGCGAGGAGTTTTGTGCCGCGATAGGTGGCGCGCCAGGGGGCGATGTGGTCCTCGCGGGTGGAGATGAAGTAGGCGGGGATTTTGACGTTTGAGAGGTCGATCTTGGTGCCGGCGAGGGTGATGCCGCCGGGTTGGGACAGGCGGTTTTCCTGGTACATGTTGCGCAGGTAGAAGGAGTGCATTTTGGCGGGCATGCGGGTGCTGTCGGAATTCCAGTAGAGCAGGTCGAAGGGGAAGGGGTCGTTGCCGAGCAGGTAGTTGTTGACGACGAAGGACCAGATGAGGTCGTTGGCGCGCAGCATGTTGAAGGTGGTGGCCATCTCGCTGCCTTCGAGGAAGCCGCGCTTGTTCATCTTGTCTTCGAGCGCCTTGATCTGTTCTTCGTCGATGAAGACGCTGAGCTCGCCGCTATCGCGGAAATCCATCAGGGTGACGAAGAAGGTGGCGGATTTGATGCGGTCGTCGTTGTTCTCGGCCATCCAGGCCAGGGTGGAGGACAGGAGGGTGCCGCCGAGGCAGTATCCGATGGCGTTGATGGCGCGTTCGCCGGTGGCGGCTTCGATGGCGGTGAGGGCGTCGAGGATGCCTTCGCGCATGTAGTCCTCGAAGTTTTTCTCGGCGAGTTTTTCGTCCGGGTTGACCCAGGAGACGATGAAGACGGTGTGGCCTTGGGCGGTGGCCCAGCGGACGAAGGAGTTCCGCGGGCGCAGGTCGAGGATGTAGAACTTGTTGATCCAGGGCGGGATGATGAGCAGCGGGCGCTTGGCGACTTTGTCGGTGGTGGGGGTGTATTGGATGAGTTGCATCAGGTCGTTCTGGTAGACGACTTTTCCGGGGGTGACGGCGATGTTTTCGCCGATCTTGAAGGCGTCGGTGTCGGTCATCTTGATGCGCAGGTTGCCCTTGCCGCGCTCGAGGTCGGAGAGGAGGTTTTGCAGGCCCTTGATGAGGTTTTCGCCACCGGATTCGGCGGTTTTGCGCAGGACTTCGGGGTTGGTCATGAGGAAGTTCGATGGGCTCATCGCGTCGATGAACTGGCGGGAGTAGAAGTCGACTTTTTGCGCGGTGGCGGGTTCGAGGCCGTCGGCCTGTTTGACGACGTCAGTGATGTAGCGCGCGGAGAGCAGGTAGGATTGCTTGATGAAGTCGAAGACCTCGTTGTCTTTCCAGGCTTCATCTTTGAAGCGGCGGTCGCGCGGGTCGCCTTCGATGACGGCGGGGGCGGCCATGCCCATCATGCGCTGGGCGGTGCTTTGCCAGAGCGACATGTAGTCTTTCCAGAAGCCGGCCTGGGCCTCCATGAGTTTTTGCGGGTTGGTCATCAGGCGAGTGGTCATTTCCATGAAGGCGGCGCCGATGTTGAGCGGGTCGGCGTTGGGAGTGGTGGTGCCTTCGTCGGCCTGGCGCTTGAGCCAATCGCCGACCAGGCGCTGGCTGCGCTGGGCGATGTCGGACATGGAGCGGCTGAGTTCGGCGGGGTCGGGCATCTTGAAGGCGGCCGGATCGGGCTTTTTGGCGTCAGACATGGGGTCGTCCTTTCCGTGGGCGGCGCGGCACTGCTACACCGTTGGGCGGTGTTGGGAGACGATTCAACGTATGCGATCCGGGGTCGGCACGTCAGCTATCGTTGGGGTATATAGTGTTCTCGGGCGGGCCGCCAAAGGGTGGCGCTCGGTGGGCGGGATTTGCCTTGTTACGGGCGGGCTGGCGGCGTGCAGTTCGGCGCCGGGGTCGGACCCGATTGCGTGGTGGCGGCAGCTGGAGGGCGGGCGGTTGGCGCAGGAGCGGCCGGCGGCGCCGAATGCCGATGCGCCGTATCCGAATTTGGCCAGCGTGCCGGTGCGGCCGGTGACGACGGCGGCGGCGGCGCGCGGCGGGATTGCGGCGGGGTTGGAGAGCGATCGGCGGGATGGGGCGTTTGCCGCGGGGCAGCCGATATTGACGCCGGTGGCGCGGGTTGCGGCACCTGAGCCGGCGCCGGCGGGGGGGATTGGGGCTTCGCTGGCGGCGGCTTCTGCGCCGGCGGCTCCGGTGGCGGGGGGGCCGGTGGTGGCGCGCCCTGCCCCGGCGCCTGTTGCTCCGATGGCTGTGCCGACGATGGCCGAGGCGGCTATGACGTTGCCGGCGGGGCCGCCGG
>JANXSA010000308.1 GCA_025352915.1 Rhodospirillales bacterium
CACGCAGGGTTTGGCGGTCCATGCCATTCTGGACAGCCGCCTCGGCGCGTGGACGTCCGTCCAGAACCAACGCCAGCGCAAGCAATCGCCGCACCTGCGCACCGTCCCGGCACTTGCCCGCTGCCGAGCGAAGGTCGGCCACAGTGTGCTCTGTCCGTGTAATCGTCAATGCTCGGCTCATCCGATCTCCGCGAATCGATCCACGGCACATCGAATCAGAAATCAACGCCGGGCGGAATCCTCAAAGAGTCAGCTTTTCCGCAGGTCGGTATGAGGTCTCAATCGGAGCCAATTAGGACCGCTCGCCCAACGAGTTTTCACGAACTATATCAGAGCACGACGGTCGATCCGCGGTCGGGCCGCTATTGGGTTCTGATTTACAGCGGAGCGATTCTTCGCCTGGATCAACTGCAACTGCCGGCCGGCCGGCCGGCCAAGGATTTCGAATCCGTCACCGCATAGGCAACAGCTTTACTCTGCGCCGGATTCGTCGTGCGGCCAACTCTACGCTTCGGCCAGTTATGATATGATTTGCGACGGACCTTCCGCCACGTCGTGGGGCACATATCTTTCTGTATGCCATTGGAGGCTACAGCACAAACCACTCCGAAGTCACCGGGCCGACGGCGCCTGTAAAGATTGTAAGGTCGGCGATTTTGTCACCGTTGACGTCGCCTTGGATTGTCCGAATGGCCCCGGCATCCGTCCAGCGCAGCTGGCCCGCCGCGCCGGTGAAGGCGATGCTTCCGATGAAGCTGAAAGCGTCGGTCGTCACCCCACCGGCGATGGCGTCGATCGCCGAGAGGTCCATCACTTCGGCCAGGGACCGGTCGAAGTCCGACAAGGTGATACTGCTGGTTGCCGCACCGCCGAGTGCTGTGGGCAAGAAGCGGAACTGGTCCGTGCCGGCGCTGGCGAACACGGTGTCGTTGCCGCCGTTCAGCAGGAACACGTCGTTGCCGAACGTGCCGATCAGCATTTCGCTCGCACCGGTTCCCAGCGCATCGTCGCCCTGGATGGTGGCCTGGGCGGCGATCGCCGCAATCGTGGCACCGCCAGAGGCGCCGTACAGCACGACCGCGAACGCCTCGTCCGGCTCGGCCTGCAGGTCGCCGGCAACGTTCACGGTGATGATCTTGCTGGTCTCCGACGCGGCGAACACCACCGTGCCGGTTGGCACAGCGCCACCGGCGAAGTCGGCCGCATCGGCCTGGCCGGTGACGGTCGCCCAATTCACGCTGGTGCTGCCGCCGATGTTGCCTGCCCGGGTGACGGTGAAGGTGAAGGCCGTGCTGCCGCTGTTGCCCTCGTTCTGCGCCGCCTTGCCCGGCGCGATCGCCAGGCTGGTGTCATCGTTCATGATGATGCCATTGGCGACCGGGGCGGTGATGCTGGCCCCGGCCGAGGGGCTGGAAAGGGTGACCGCAAAGCGCTCGTTCAATTCGCCGGCAAGGTCGCCGGCCACATTGACGGCGATCACCTTCGCGGTCTCGCCGACGCCGAAGGTGACGATGCCGGAGGGCAGGACGCCACCGACGAAATCACTTGCGGCGGCTGGTGTGGTGCCCGCGCCGGTGGCACCGGTGACCGTCCAGGCCACGCTCTGCGCCGCGGTGGTGTTGCCGGAGCGGCTGACCAGGAAGGTGAAGGGCGAGGTGCCGCCATTGCCTTCCGACTTGCTGGCACTGGAGGCGGCGATGCCGATCGCCGAGCCGGCGACGACGGCAATTTTGTTGTCGGAGAACTGCAGGTATTCGACATTCGTCAGCGTATCCGTCCCGTCGGCACCGCTGATCTTGGCGAAGCCGGAGCCGAAGGCGATCGAGTAGCTCGCCTGCGTGCCGCTGTAGACCGCGACGTCGTTGCCGCCGCCGCCGTCCAGCGTATCGTCAGCCCCGCCGCCGATCAGCGTATCGTCGCCCAGCCCACCATTCAGCACATTGGCCAGGCCGTCGCCGCCCAGCGTGTCATCCTGGTCGCTGCCCACGATGTTCTCGAAGTTGCGAACCAGGTCCTCGACGATGCCGCCGACCGACACCGAAACATAGTTGGCGCCGTTCAGGGTGACCACCACCGGCAACGTATTGTCGGAATACAGCACCGTGTCGATGCCGCCGGCGCCGTCCAGCGTGTCCTTGCCGCCACCGCCCATGAAGGCATTGCCCAGGCTGTCGCCAGTCAGCGTATCGGCACCCGATCCGCCGGTCAGGTTCTCGATGTTGCGCAGCG
>JANXSA010000332.1 GCA_025352915.1 Rhodospirillales bacterium
GCCCGTCCCGCGCGCCCGCCCCCCGCCTGCCGACCCGCCAGGCCTGGGTCATCGCCGCAGTCGGCTACCAGGCCGCCGGCCGCGCCGCCCAGCTCAACGCCCTGATGGCCGAGCCCCAGTTCGCCGAATTCATCACCGCCGTCCCCCGCGCCGGCCGGCTCTTGCGCCCGCTCTGCCGCATCCTCGGCATCGCCCCCCTGCCGCCCGTCCTGGCGCTCCCGCCCAGAACACGCCCGCCTGTTATCCCCAAGCCGGGCCAACCCAAACCACCCCGCATCACCCTGCGCCGCCCCCGCATTCCCCCTGACTTCCTAGGTTTGCAAAAACGCCGCCTTTGACCGCCCATGCCCGCCCGCGCCGTAATTGTTCCGATATCGAAATAAAATCATCCCCTAGCCATCCCCGCCCGTCCCGCTAGACTTCCCCAAGAAGCCGGAGGAAGTCATGCAACGCATCGTATTCGTGCCCATGGGCGAGGTAGACGCCCGCATCGCCCGCGAAATCGCCCCCCCTGGCTTCGAACTGATCGAGGCCACCGCCTTCTCGCCCGAGTTCAACGCCGCCATGCCCGGCTGCGACTACCTCATCGGCCTCGGCGACCCCCGCATGACCGACGCCTTCTACGCCACCTGCCCAAAACTGAAACTCGTCCAGCTCCTCTCCGCCGGCTACGACCGCTGCGACATCAACGCCGCCCGAAAAGCAAAAGTCCCCATCGCCAACAACGGCGGCGCCAACTCGGTCGCCGTCGCCGAACACGCCATCATGCTGATGCTCGCCACCGCCCGCCGCCTGGTCTGGCAACACACCTCCGTCGCCTCCGGCATCTGGCGCGGCAATGACTGGCAGAACAAGCACGTCTTCGAACTCTCGGAAAAAACCCTGGGGATCATCGGCCTAGGCACCATCGGCAAGAAAGTCGCCCGCATCGCCAAAGCCTTCGGCATGAACATCCAATACTTCGACATCAACCGCCTGACCGAAGACCAGGAAGACAGCCTCGGCGTCCGCTTCCGCCTGTTCGACGAAATCCTGAAAACCTCCGACCTCGTCACCCTGCACGTCCCCTTGCTCGCCAGCACAAGACACATGATCTCCACCCGCGAACTCAACCTGATGAAACCCGCCGCCTACCTCATCAACACCTGCCGCGGCCCCGTCATCGACGAAGCCGCCCTGACCACCGCGCTCACCAATAACACCATCGCCGGCGCCGGCCTGGACGTCTTCGACCAGGAACCACCGCCCGCCGACAACCCGCTGTTCAAGCTCGACAACGTCATCCTCACCCCCCACCTCGCCGGCCCAACCTACGAAAACCGCGCCAAACGTTTTCGAAATGCTTTCGACAACGTCCAGCGCGTCGCCCGCGGCCAATCCCCGTTCTGGGTCATCCCCGAACTGAAAGAACTCATCGCGTGAGCGATACGACCTGGCACGGAATAATCCACGCTACCCTCAAGGCGCACGAGGTAAAACTCGTGCCCTACGTCCCCGACAACGTCCTGCGCCCGCTGATCGAACGCATCCACGCCGACCCGTATTTCACCGCCTTCGCCTGCACCCGCGAGGAAGAAGCCGTCGGCATCGCCTGCGGCGCCTGGATGGGTGGCCTGCGTGCCATCGTCATGATGCAAACCTCCGGCTTCGCCACCCTCGCCAACGTCCTCGCCTCGCTCCCCGTGCCGTTCCAAATCCCGGCCCTGCTCCTGGTCTCCGAACGCGGCACGCTCGGAGAGTTCAACATCGGCCAGGCCCTCGTCGCCCGCACCATGCGCCCCGTCCTCGACTCCATCGCCATGGAGCACCACACGCTAAGCCGCCTCGACGAAGTCGAATTCATCACCGACCGCTCGATCCGACAAGCAGTCGCCACCCAGCAACCCGCTTGCCTGATCCTCTCCCCCCTCCTGACCGGAGGAAAATCCTTCAAATGAGCAACGAACCCACAACGCGGGAAACCGCAAAACCGGTCGCCCGCTTCGACATCACCCAGCGCCTGGTTGCCAAGTTGCAAAACGAAGAAGCCGTCATTGGCGGCATCGGCCACACCAACTTCGACCTCTGGGCCGCCGGCCGCCGCCCGCAGAACTTCTACATGCTCGGCAGCATGGGCCTCGCCATCCCGATCGCCCTGGGCGTCGCCATCGCCCAGCCGGCGCGAAAAGTCATCGCCCTCGAAGGCGACGGCTCCCTGCTAATGATGCTCGGCTGCCTGACAACGGTCGGCGCAAGACAGCCGGAAAACCTCATCATCGTGGTCATGGACAACGGCGCCTACGAAATCACCGGCGGCCAACCCACCGCGACATCGCAAGGCACCGACCTCGCCGCCATCGCCCGCGCCGCCGGCATCCCGCAAAGCCACTGGGCCGCCGACGAAACCCATTTCGAATCCCTAATAGACCACGCCCTCGCCACCCCCGGCCCCCACCTCATCGCCGCCCGCCTGAACAGCGCAAAGCCCGCCGGCCAGACCGAACGCGACCCCGCCCAGATCCGCGACAGCTTCATGCGCGGCCTCGGCA
>JANXSA010000336.1 GCA_025352915.1 Rhodospirillales bacterium
GCTGCGGGCTTTGGCGATGGTGGCGAAATCGCCGCCTTTTTTGAGTTCGGCGATGACGGTTTTGGCGTCGGCTTCGTTGGGCAGGAGGATGTGGCGGGCGTGGACTTCTTCCTCACCGGGTTTGCCGGCGATTTCGCGGTCGTAGCGGGCGCGGAGTTCGGTTTCGCCGACCAGGGGGCCGACGTCGCGGCTGATCAGGGCGGTTTGCAGGGCCTGGTCCTGGGCGCGGGCCATTTGGCGGGCGACGGTGGGTTCACGGTCGAGGCCGCGGCGGCGGGCGAGGTCGATGATGGCGGCGCGGTCGACGAGCTGGTCGAGGAGCATCGGATAGAGCATGGCCGGTGGCATGCCGCGCATTTCGGCGGGCAGGGACTGGGCGGCTTCGGCGAGGTCGCTGGCGCGGATTTCTGTGGTGTTGATGCGGGCGATCACCGGGTCGGCCGCTGAGGGCGCGGAGGTGGCGGGCGCGGGCGCCTGGGCCGCGGCCGGGCTGGCGAGAAGGCCTGCGGCGACGAGATTGGCGGCCAGCAGGAGGGCGCCGAGCTGCTTCATGGGCGGGAATCCTTGAGGGAGGAGTGCGATGATGGCGGAGGCGGGGAATCGGGACAAGCGAGGCCCTCGCGGGGGGCATGGCGGGGTTGTGAAGCGGGGCGGTCGTTGACCCCGGGCGGCCCCGGTCCTATCTCACGGGCTTGGCTGTCCGGCAGGCGCCGGCTGGCTGCTGATGCGTGTCCCGCCCCGCTGATACGTATCCCGAAAGGGTGTTCATGTTTGCTGCCATTGCCCGCGCCATCTTCGGCAACGCCAACGACCGGTCGCTGAAGGCGTATCAGCGCCGGGTGCCCGAGATCAATGCCCTGGAACCCGCCATGCAGGCGCTGTCGGATGAGGCGCTCGCCGCCAAGACGGGCGAGTTCCGCGCCAGGCTGGCGGCGGGGGGGAAGCTGGACGATTTGTTGGCGGAGGCGTTCGCGGTGGTGCGCGAGGGCAGCCGGCGGGTTTTGGGGATGCGGCATTTCGACGTGCAGCTGATCGGCGGGATGGTTTTGCACGACGGCAAGATCGCCGAGATGAAGACCGGCGAGGGCAAGACGTTGGTGGCGACGCTGCCGGTGTATCTGAATGCGCTGACCGGCGCTGGCGTGCATGTGGTGACGGTGAACGACTATCTCGCGGCGCGCGATGCGGAGTGGATGGGGGCGCTTTATACCTTCCTCGGGTTGACCGTGGGCGTGATTGTGCACGGGATCGGCGAGGACCAGCGGCGGGCGGCGTATGGCGCCGACATCACCTATGGCACCAACAACGAGTTCGGCTTCGATTATCTGCGTGACAATATGAAGTACCGGCTGGAGGACATGGTCCAGCGCGATTTCTCGTATGGCATTGTCGATGAGGTGGATTCGATCCTGATCGACGAGGCGCGGACGCCGCTGATCATCTCGGGGCCGGCGGAAGATTCGTCGGATCTGTATCGCTCGGTGAATGCGGTGATGGCGGAGTTCGTCAAGGACGCGACGCAGTACGAAAAAGACGAAAAATTCCGCACCGCCAACATGACCGAGGCGGGCAGCGAGCTGCTGGAGGAGATGCTGCGCGCGGCTGCCATCATCAGCGAGGGCAACCTGTACGACACGTTCAACGTGTCCGCCCTGCATCACGCCCAGCAGTCGCTGCGGGCGCATGTGCTGTTCACCCGCGATGTCGACTACATCGTGCGGCAGGACAAGGTGGTGATCATCGACGAGTTCACCGGGCGGATGATGGAGGGGCGGCGCTATTCGGAGGGGCTTCATCAGGCGCTGGAGGCGAAGGAATTCGTCACCATCCAGGCGGAGAACCAGACGCTGGCCTCGATCACCTTCCAGAACTATTTCCGGCTGTATCCGAAGCTGTCGGGGATGACCGGCACCGCGCTGACCGAGGCGGATGAGCTGGCGGAGATCTACAAGCTCGATGTCATTGACATCCCGACCAATGTGCTGGTCCTGCGTAAGGATAATGACGACGAGGTTTATCGCTCGGCGGCGGAGAAATACGAGGCGGTTGCCAAGCTGATCGAGGAGTCGCGGCTGTTGGGCCAGCCGGTGCTGGTGGGCACGGTCAGCATTGAGAAGAGCGAGCAGCTTTCGGCGCTGTTGACCGGGAAGAAGGTGCCGCACCAGGTGCTGAATGCGCGGTTCCATGAGCAGGAGGCGCTGATCATCAGCCAGGCGGGGGCGCCCGGGGCGATCACCATTGCGACCAACATGGCAGGGCGCGGGACGGACATCAAACTCGGCGGCAATGTCGAGATGCGGTTGAAGCTGGAACTGGCCGAGATCACCGACGAGGCGGCGCGTGAGATCAGGGCGGCGGCGATCCGGGCCGAGGTGGTGGCCAACCATGATGTGGTCAAGGCGGCTGGTGGATTGCTGGTGATAGGCACCGAGCGGCATGAGAGCCGGCGCATCGACAACCAGCTGCGCGGGCGGTCTGGGCGGCAGGGCGATCCTGGCGGGAGCCGGTTTTTCCTGTCGCTGGAAGACGACCTGATGCGCATCTTCGGCAGCGACCGGATGGGCGGAATGTTGCAGAAGCTGGGGTTGAAGGATGGCGAGGCGATCGTCCATCCGTGGATCAACAAGGCGCTGGAGAAGGCGCAGAAGAAAGTTGAGGCGCGCAACTTCGACACGCGCAAGAACGTGCTGCGCTATGACGACGTGATGAACAACCAGCGCAAGGAAGTCTACGCCCAGCGCCGCGAGTTCATGCGGGCGGAGGATGTGATCGAGACCGTCACCGATATGCGCGCCGAGGTCATTGCCGGCATGGTGGCGCTGCGCATTCCCGAAAAGGCCTATGCCGAGCAGTGGCAGTCCGCCGAGCTGGCCGAGGATGTGCAGCGGGTGTTCGGGCTCGACCTGCCGGTGGTGGAATGGGCGCGCGAGGAAGGCATCGACGAGAGTGGGATCCGGGAGCGCATCGAGCGGGCGGCTGGCGAGATGATGGCGGCAAAGGCGGCGAATTTCGGGCCGGAGACGATGCGGTTCGTGGAGAAGTCGCTGCTTTTGCAGTTGTTGGACCGGGTGTGGAAAGAGCATCTGCTGGCGCTGGACCATCTGCGCCAGGGCATCGGGCTGCGGGCGTATGGGCAGCGCGATCCGTTGAACGAATACAAGTCCGAGGCGTTCACGCTGTTCAACGCGATGCTGGATGAGCTGAAGGAGCAGGTGACGAGCTTCCTGTCGCGCGTCGACCTGACGCCGCAGGAGCCGGAGCCGCCGGTCTATCAGGCGTATCAGGAGAGCCATCCGCTACCGGATGCGCCGGCGGACGGGTATGAATCCGGGGTAGAGAACATGCCGACGCGGATTACCGCGGGGCCGCTGCGGGCGTCGGCGATTGATCCTGATGACCCCTCGACCTGGGGCGGGACTTCGCGCAATGCATCGTGCCCGTGCGGCAGCGGGAAGAAGTTCAAGCACTGCCACGGACGCAATATGTAGTGTTTGTTTTCAATGGGTTATTTGCCAAAAACTGCCTAGGCACACCCTAGGCACTTGCGATGCCTAGACGCTATGCTATTGTTTTGCAGGCAATTCCTAGGCAAAGCGCATGGACGACGCGGTGTATCTTGAAGAGGGCAAGCTGGTCCTCTACACCCGCAACGGCATTTGGCAGGCGCGCATTCCGCTTGATGGCAGCCGTTATCTCTGGCGCAGCCTCAAGACCAGCGACAAGGCCAAGGCACAGCGTGACGGTACGAAGCTGTTCCACCAGACGCAGTTCAGGCTGGATGAGGGACTGCCGGTCCAGCAGCGCACCCTGAACAGCGTCATCGACGAGTATGTCGCAAAGCGTGAGCGCAGCAATGCTTTAGGCAAGGCTGCCAAGCGGGTCACCAGCACCAAATACACCCAGGACGGCAACCTCCGTCAGATCAAGCGGGTGGCGAAGTTCTGGCGGGAGTATGCAGGGACCAAGCCCATAGACGCCATCGACAAGAAGGCGCTGAGCGACTTCGTTGAATGGCGCAAAGCCTATTATCATGGCAAAGCCACGCTGCCGAAGAACGCGCAGCTGGACCCCACAGACAAAACGATCTTGTGGGACCTTACCCTGGGCAAGATGCTGCTTAAATTCGCAGACGAGCAGGGCTATCGGGGCGCCAAGCCACTGCCCAATTTTCTCTATGCAGCCAAAGTCAAGCGAGTGCGGCCCGCGCCAACACTCGATGAGTTCACGCGCATTTGGAACCAGCTGAAAAAATACCACGGGAACAGCGATACGGTCAGGCAGGAGGTCAGCCGATGGCTGCTACTGAACTACGTAGTCACTCTTGCTCTTTCCGGCCTACGGGTCGGAGAAGCCAATAGCCTTCGTGTTCGGGACGTTGTCGCGATCAGTGACACAGATGGACGGTCAAACGTTCAGCTGCATGTCCGAGGCAAGACCGGTGAGCGCGTCGTGGTGCCGCATCTAGAGGTGAAGGAAATTCTGGACGCGGTGCTAGAACGAAAGGGCGCTGTGGAGCCGGATGACCTTGTGTTCAGCATGCCGGATGGGAGCCGCATCATCACGCTGGCTGACCAGTTCAACGCATTCCTGAAGTCGATCAACCTCACGCACAGCAGCTCGGGGGCGAAGTTCACTCTGTACAGCCTTCGCCACTTCTACGCGGTCCGCGCGATATCCAAGGGCATCGGCGTGTTCATGGTGGCGCGCAACATGGGCACCAGCGTGCAGGTCATAGAGCAGTACTACGGCAAGCATGCGACATCGACCGAACACGCAAGGCAGCTAGGCGGTGAGCGTGGCCTTTACTCTGGACCCAAACGTGACAGCGAACCGCGGCTCGATCCGACGCCCGAGCAAAAGGCCCGGCGCGCTCTACGGCAACGCGAACGGCGAGCTGAGATCGCTTTGTCGAAACGGATCGCGTAGCGCCCTTGTCGGAACGATAGGTCGATATTTTTCGCTGTAGGCCATTTACTGCAATTTTTCGGTTGACGTGACGAAGCCACTGTGAGAAACGCTGTAGCCAGATTACAGCGAGATTTCCGATGCGGCTTGCGGCCGTCTGTTCAATCCAAATGGGCTACACGGCACGCGGTCGCATTGAACCGGCGGCAGATGGTATGCTTGCCATTCAGCTCAGCGACCTTTCCGCGGATGCAGTCCCCAACCCGGATCGACTGACGCGCGCCAGCCTCATCGGAATTTCCGACCGCTACCTAGTCCGCGAAGGTGACGTGTTGTTCCGCTCACGAGGCGAGCGGAACACAGCACACGCCTTGAACCGGTCGTTCGTTGAGCCTGTGGTCGCAATCCTGCCGCTGGTCATTCTGCGTCCCAATCCGAGGCTGGTTACCGCTGACTACCTGGCGTGGGTGCTCAATCAGGCTCCCGCCCAGAAGCAGTTGGAGGCCACTGCACACGGCACGAACATTCGCATGGTGCCAAAGGCAAGCCTCGATGAACTCGATGTCGACACCCCAGACCTCCCCACACAGCATCGCATCACCGAAATCGCCAACTTGGTCTCTCAGGAGGAGGCTCTGATGGGCCTGCTCGCCGACAAGAGGCGACAGTTGGTCAGCCTAACACTTTCAGAGCTTGCAAAGCGAGCATCACCCAAAGAAGCCCCGACAAGGAGGACATCATGAGCGACAACCTGACCCAGCAGCAGGTCAATCAGGCTGCCTGGGCGGCCTGTGACACCTTCAGGGGCGCCGTCGATCCCGCGCAGTACAAGGACTACATCCTGACGATGTTGTTCGTGAAATATATCTCGGACCTCTGGAACGACCACGTCGAGACGTATCGCAAGCAGTTCGGCGGTGACGACGCCCGCATCCGTCGCCGCCTAGAGCGCGAACGCTTCATGCTGCCGGAAGGCACCAGCTTCTATGACCTTTACGAAGCGCGGAACGAAGCCAACATCGGTGAACTGATCAACATCGCGCTGGAGAAGATCGAAGACCAGAACCGCAGCAAGCTGGAAGGCGTGTTCCGCAACATCGACTTCAACTCGGAAGCCAATCTCGGCCGTCCGAAGGACCGCAATCGCCGCCTCAAGAACATGCTGGAGGATTTTGCCAAACCCGCGTTGGACCTGCGGCCATCGCGCGTGACGGAAGACATCATCGGCGAGTGCTACATCTACCTGATCTCCCGCTTCGCATCGGACGCGGGCAAGAAGGCCGGCGAATTCTACACGCCCGCGGCTGTCTCCCGCCTGCTGGCCAAACTCGCGGCGCCTAAGCCGGGCAACACCATCTGCGATCCAGCGTGCGGCTCGGGCTCGCTGTTGATCCGTGCGGCGGAAGAGGTCGGCTCCGACAACTTCGCCCTCTACGGCCAGGAGGTGAACGGCGCTACCTGGGCGTTGGCGCGGATGAACATGTTCTTGCATTCGAAGGACGCCGCGAGGATCGAGTGGTGCGACACGCTGAACAGCCCCACGCTGATCGAAGGCGATCACCTGATGCGCTTCGATGTGGTCGTCGCCAACCCGCCGTTCAGCCTGGACAAGTGGGGCGCAGAGAACGCGGCCTCCGACCAGTACAACCGCTTCTGGCGCGGCATCCCGCCGAAGTCCAAGGGAGACTACGGCTTTCTGACCCACATGATCGAGATCGCCAAGCGGCAGAGTGGCCGGGTCGCCGTCATCGTGCCTCACGGCGTGCTTTTCCGTGGTGGCGCGGAAGGCACCATCCGGAAGGCGCTGATCGAGGAGAACCTACTGGATGCTGTGGTGGGCCTGCCATCCAACCTGTTCACCACCACCGGCATCCCCGTCGCTATCCTGATCTTTGACCGTTCGCGTGAGCAAGGCGGCTTGAACGAAGCCCGCAAAGATGTGCTGTTCATCGACGCCAGCAAGGATTTTTCCCCGGGCAAAACACAGAACGTGATGGAGGATGCGCATGTCACGCGGGTGCTGGACACCTACGCGCAGCGGACCGAGATCACGCGCTATTCGCACCGGGCTGATGTTGCTGAGATCGCCGAGAACGACTTCAACCTGAACATCCCGCGCTACGTCGACACCTTCGAGGCGGAGGGGGAGATCGACGTCACTGCACTCCAGCGGGACATCAACCGGATCGAGCTGGAACTGGCCGAGGTCCAGGCGAAGATGGCTAGCTATCTACGGGAGCTCGGCGTCGATGCTTGACGGATGGAAGAAATACACACTGGGTGAACTAATCGACCCCAAGCGACCAATTACGTATGGGGTTGTTCAGCCAGGAGATCACGACCCTACTGGAATTCCACTCGTGCGAGGCGGGGATTTTTCGTCAGGCTGGAAACCACTTGAAGAATATCGCCGTGTATCACCGGCTATTGAGA
>JANXSA010000190.1 GCA_025352915.1 Rhodospirillales bacterium
CGTCGAGCGCCGAGACCGGTTCGTCGCAAATCAGCAGCTCGGGCCGCATGGCGAGCGCCCGGGCGATGCCGATGCGCTGGCGCTGGCCGCCGGAGAATTCGTGGATGTAGCGATCGGCCATGTCCGGGCGCAGGCCGACCAGGGCGAGGAGTTCGCGGGCGCGGTCCGAGCGGGCAATGCGGTTGGGCAGCAGGTTGTGCACGATCATCGGCTCGGCGATCAGGTCGACGACTTTCATGCGCGGGTTCAGCGAGCCGAACGGGTCCTGGTAGACCATCTGCATGCGCTTGCGGATTGGGCGCATGGCGGCGCGGTCGTGGGCGGTGATGTCTTCGCCGTCGAAGATCACGCGCCCGGCGGTGATGTCGAGCATGCGCAGGACGGCGAGGCCGGTTGTGGATTTGCCGCAGCCGCTTTCGCCGACGAGGCCGAGGGTTTCGCCGCGATTCAGGGTGAAGGAGACGCCGTCGACGGCTTTTACCGAGGCGACCTGGCGCGCCATCACGGCGCCGGACATGACGGGGAAGTGGACTTTTAGGTCCTCGACGACGAGCAGGGGCGTTTGGCGGAGGGCGGCGTCAGGCATGGGCGGGCACTCCGGCGGCGGCATTGGCCGGGACGAAACAGGCCTTGTGGTGGCCACCGCCGACATCCTCCAGCACCGGACGGCTCAGCAGGCATTTGTCGGTCACGTCGACGCAGCGCGGCGCAAAGGCACAGCCGGGCGGCAGGCGGGAGAGGTCGGGCGGCTGGCCCTCGATCGGCACCAGCCGGCTGCCGAGCGCGCCATCGAGTCGCGGCACGCAGGCCATCAGGCCGCGGGTGTACGGATGTTGCGGGCGTTTGTAGATATCGCGCGCGGTGCCGGTTTCGACCACGCGGCCGGCGTACATCACGCTGACGCGATCGGCGTAGCGGGCGACCACGCCGAGGTCGTGGGTGATCAGGATCAGGGCGGCGCCGGTTTCCCGGGTGAGTTCCTTGAGCAAGGAGAGGATTTGCGACTGCACGGTGACGTCGAGTGCGGTGGTCGGCTCGTCGGCGATGATGAGTTTGGGCTGACAGGCCAGGGCCATGGCGATCATCGCGCGCTGGCGCATGCCGCCGGAGAACTGGTGCGGATAGGCATCAACGCGGGCTTTCGCATCGGGGATGCGCACCCGCATGAGCAGTTCGCCGGCTTTTTCCAGGGCGGCTTTCCAGGTGGCGCCGCGGTGCAATTGCACCGGTTCGCCAACCTGGAGCCCGACGGTGAGGGACGGGTTCAGCGAGGTCATCGGCTCCTGGAAGATCATGGCGATGCGGTCACCGCGCACCGCCTGCATCTCGGCATCCGACAGTTTCAGCAGGTCGCGGCCCTCGAACATCACGGTTCCCGCGGTGATCTCGCCGGGCGGGTTGGGGATCAGCCGCATCAGCGAGAGCGCGGTGACGCTTTTGCCGGAGCCGCTTTCGCCGACGATGGCCAGGGTTTCGCCGGCATCGACGTCGAAGGATACGTCGTCCACCGCCATCACCGCCCCGCGTTCCGTGCGGAAGCGGGTGGTGAGGCCGGTTACTTCGAGAAGTTTCGACACTTAGTGCCCCAGCTTCTTCTTGAGTTCCTGGTCGAGCCACATCCGGGCATAGACCGGGCCGGGCTTGACCGCGCCGACGCGCAGCTCGCCGTCGTAGTTTTTCACCCAGGGCCACCAGGCGGTGTAGACGTACGGCACCGGCAGCCAGACATACGGTGCCTTGTCGAGGATATCGCGGGTCAGCTCGCGCACCAGGGCTTGACGTTGGACCTCGTCGCGGGTGGCGTAGGCTTTGTCCATCTTGGCGGTGAAGTCATCCGAATACAACATCGACGGGCCCCAGAGCTGGCCGGGGGTGAAGCTCTTGTGCAGCGAGCGGGTTGGGTTGGTATGGCCGTTGCTCATGAAGTAGCCGGCGGTGTGCTTGGCGGTGGTCATGGCCGAGAGGAAGGCGCCGTATTCCAGCGGCTGGATCTCGATCTTCACGCCGATCTGTTCGAGGTAGCCGGCCACCAGCGGCAGCAGGTCCATGTTGTCCGGCGAGCACGAGCAGACCTGGGTCTTGAAGGTGAAGCCGTTGGGATAGCCGGCTTCCTTCAGCAGTTGCTTGGCCTTGGCGGGGTTGTAGGTGAAGAGTTCCTTCACCGAATCGGGCATGGTTTCCAGTTTTTCGAAGTAGCCGAGATAGTCGGGATGCTGCGGATAGGCGAATAGCTCGGCATTGCCGCCATAGTATTCCTTGACGATCTCCTGCTTGTTGACCGCCATGTTCAGGGCGCGGCGGACGCGGATGTCGTCGAACGGCTTGGTGTCGGTGCGCATCGACAGGAAGACACCGGAATAGCTGAGCCAGCGAGACCATTGCAGCTGCGGCGCGCTTTTTTTCAGGCTGTCGACGGCCTGCCAGCGGATTGCTTCCAGCACGTCGAGCTTGCCGGTGCGGATCGCCGAGTGCTGGGTCGCCTCGTCCTTCATGATGCGGTAGGTAACCTTATCGATGAAGGGCAGCTTGTATTCGGTGCCGTCGATGGTGTCTTTGTCCCAGTAGATCGGGTTCTTGGCGTAGGTCTGCTGGTTGCCCTGGACGTAGTCGATCAGTTGGAATGGGCCGGTCCCCACCGCGTTTTTCCAGTTTCCGGCGCCAGCCTTGGCCAGTTCGGGCGGGATGATCTGGGAGTAGTAGCCCCAGCCGAAGCGGTAATCCCAGTCGGCGTTGTATTCCTTCATGAAGAAGGTGACGGTGTGACGGTCGGTTGCCTCGACGCGGTCGACGTAGTCGAAGTAGTTCGGCAGTTTCTTCGGGCTGGTGTTTTGGCGGTTGAAGCTGAACACCACGTCGTCGGCGGTGAATTCGCGGCTATCCATCACGCCGGCCTTGGCGGGCCACATGATGCCTTTCCGCAGCTTGATCACCACGGCGAGCGGGGCCTCCTGCCACGCCCAGGTTTCCGCGAGCTCGCCGCGCAGGGCATCCTCGGCGAGCCAGGCGTCGGGCTTGTAGCTGTATTTACCGCCGCGGCGGATCGACTTGTTCATGTCGCCGGCGAAGAGGGTTTCCAGATAAGGGCCGGTGTCGTGGTTCAGCTTCCAGGCGAAATCCTGCGGGTCCCAGGACAGGGCGGAGATGGTCGTGTAGACCGTGCCGATCTCCAGGTTGCCGCCGTATTGCGGTTTTTGTGCCTGGGCGACGCCGCCGAGCAGACTGGCTGCGGCAATCCCCGCCGCGAGGCCGCTCAGTATCCGTCCGTATCGCATCAAACCCTCCCTCATGTTGCCCCTGGCCATTCGGCTCCCGGAGGTCGCGCATTAGTGTCTGTTAGGAAACATACTTTAGAAAAGTCTTCTTTTTGTGAACAAAAAGAAGCAAAAAAACTTCATTCATTTGTATTTCGTCATCCTGACCAAGTGCAAGAATTTGTGTTGTCGGTCTCCAGGAACGTTAATATTGGGTATGTGATTCTGGCATCCTATCAATGGGCAAAGTTTTTTTTCTTCTTTTTGTTCACAAAAAGAAGACTTCTCCTTGCCTGCTTCACCGGCTGCCTCGCATGCGCGGGTCGAGCAGGTCGCGCATGGCGTCGCCGAGCACGTTGATGCCGTAGACGACCATGGTCAGGCACAGTCCGGGGGCGAGAGCCAGCCACGGGGCGAGATACATGTAGGTGCGGCCGGTGCCGCTGAGCATGCCGCCCCAGGTCGGCGCCGGCGGTGGCACGCCGAAGCCGAGGAAGCTGAGGCCGGATTCGACCAGGATCACCGCGCCGACGCGGGTGGTGAACAGCACGATGATCGGCGGCAGCACGTTCGGCAGGATGTGCTGCATCAGGATGCGCGGCGTGCTGGCGCCCATGGATTGGGCGGAATGAACGTACATCTGCTCGCGCACCGAGACCACGGCGCCGCGGATGATGCGGCTGCCGCCGATGCCGAAGGTCAGGCCGAGGACGAAGATCACCTGGATCATGCCCGGCCCGAGGACGGAGACCACGACGATCAGGATGATGAGTTCGGGAAAACTCATCCAGGCATCGACCAGGCGTTGGACGATCAGGTCGACCTTGCCACCGAGATAGCCGGTGACGATGCCGATCACCACCGAGACGATGGTGGCCAGGGTGGCAGCGGCAAAGCCGATGATGACCGAAAGCTGTGCGCCATAGAGGATGCGCGACAGCATGTCCCGTCCGAGATGGTCGGTGCCGAGCCAATACTTCACCGAGGGTGGCTTCAGCCGGTTGGCCGGGCTGATCTGGTTAATGCCGTATGGCGCCAGGATATCGGCGAAGACGCCGCAGAACAGGAAGACCAGGAAGATCACCGCCCCGATCGCGCCCAGCGGCTTTTCGCGGATCAGGCGGATGCAGAAGGTCGTGACCGGTCCGCGCGGGCGGGGGACGACAAGCGGCTCGGCGGCGGCGGACATCAGCGGTACCTCACCTTGGGATCGAGCAGCCCGTAGCTGAGGTCTACCAGCAGGTTGATCAGCACTACCGCGACGCCGACGATCAGGAAGACGCCGGTGATGATCGGGTAGTCGCGCCGGCTCACCGCCTCCAGCAGCATCAGCCCCATGCCGGGGATGACGAAGATCTGCTCCATGATGACGGTGCCGCCGATCAGGATCGGGGCTTGCAGGCCGATCAGCGTCACCACCGGGATCAGCGCGTTGCGCAGCGCGTGGCGCACCACCACGGTGCGCTCGTTCATGCCCTTGGCCCAGGCGGTGCGGACATAATCCTGGCGCAGGACCTCGAGCATCATCGTGCGCGTCATCCGCATGGTGATTGCCGACAGCGAGGTTCCCAGGATCACCGCGGGAATGGCCAGTTGGAGCATGTTCCCGACCGGGTCCTGCCAGAACGAGATGAACCTCACCTCCGGCGACCAGCCCCACCAGATGGCGGGGAACACCATGACGATGGTGCCGAGCCAGAAGCTGGGCACCGCCAGCATGAGGATGGAGAAGGAGCGGCCGACATAGTCGCCCCAGGTGTCCTGGCGGATCGCCGACCAGACGCCGACCGGCACGGCCACGACGAGGGCCACGCACAGCGCCATGAAGCCCAATTGGAAGGTGGTTGGCAGGCGCGACAGGATCTCCTCGATCACTGACTGCTCCTGCCAAAGTGAGCTGCCGAAATCGCCCTGGAACAAGATCTTGCCGATCCAGCGCACGTATTGGATGTGCATGGGCTGGTCGAGGCCGAGGGCTGCTTCGAGCTGGGTGCGCGAGGCGGCGTTGGCGCTGATGTCGTTCTGCGCGATCATCATGTCGATGATGTCGCCCGGAATCATCCGCACGGTCACGAAGACGATGACGCTGGCGAAGAACAGGGTGGGGATCAAGGCGAGCAGCCGGCGGATCACATAGGCCCGCATATCAGTGGATTTCCTCAACGCTTGTTCCGTCCAGTCTGACGGCACGGCGGCGGCAACGCCAGGGGGCAGCCGCAGCGCGCCGTAAATTTAAGCGTCCGCAAGCCGGCTTACAGATAAAAAGTTTTCGCTTTTTTTTCAAAAAGAAGCGCTTTTTTTGTTCTTTTTTGAAAAAAAGAACCAAAAACCTTTTATCCGCTTGGCTTCCTGCTTATCCGCGCACGATCCGGCCCGCGGTTCGGGTGCGAAATTTACCTGTGCGATGGCCCAGGGGCGGTTACGCCAGCACTTGTGCGGGTCGCATCTACTCTGGCATTGCCATACTCCCAACCCACAGCGAGACACCCCATGACGCAAAACAAGGACGAGCCCGGCGACGCCATCAATCGCCGCAGCAGAAACATCACCGAAGGTGTCGCGCGCGCACCGAACCGCTCCATGTACTATGCGATGGGCTATACCGCCAGCGACTTCAGCAAACCCATGGTGGGGGTGGCCAACGGGCACAGCACCATCACCCCCTGCAACAGCGGCCTGCAAAAACTAGCAGACGCAGCGATTGCAGGCATTGAAGAGGCCGGCGGCAACGCGCAGGTCTTCGGCACAC
Organism: Rhodospirillales bacterium; assembly: GCA_025352915.1. GTDB lineage: Bacteria > Pseudomonadota > Alphaproteobacteria > Acetobacterales > Acetobacteraceae > CAMDGX01. Next base: position 6,001 of record JANXSA010000190.1, read on the forward strand.
CGACCATTTCAGACGGCATG
>JANXSA010000374.1 GCA_025352915.1 Rhodospirillales bacterium
AGTATGATCCAGACGGATGATCCGCACACCGGCACTCATCAAAACCTCCACCGTCAGCATGTTATGACAGGAGGTATCGAATCGGAGTTCTCAGCCGATTCCTAGCCCTATATGAGTCGTCGAATAAGACGGTTGGTATAATATTAAGGTCCAGGGGCTTGGCCCCTGGCGGGTCTGGGCGGAGCCCAGTCTTACTTTCCTTCAGCCGTGCTCGGCCAGGAACAACAGGATGCGCCGGCCCAGCGCCGCCCATTGGGCTTCGCTCAGGTTGAATTCATGCCCGCCATCGATCATGTGCACCCGGATCTGTGGCGACATGGCACAGCCCCGCACCGTCTCGGCTTCGCCATACGGATCGTCGCGGCCCTGGATGATCAGGGTCGGCGTCGTCAGCGTGCCGAGATGGGCATACCGTTCGGGCTCCGCCGCCCGCCCCGGTCCATGGAACGGGAAGCCCAGGCAAACCACCGCGGCCACATCATGCTGGCGCGCGAACAGCGTGGCCACCCGCGCGCCGGATGACCGGCCGAACAGCACCGCCCGCCCGCGCCGGCCCGCCATCGCCTGTTCCAGCCGTGCCACCCGCGCTGCCAGGTTGCGCTCATGATGACCGCGATGCTCCGGCGGCAGCATCGCCGCCTGCCGCACCACGCCATCGTTCATGAAAGGTGCCAGCGCCCGCAACAGCCCGTTCTCGATATTTTCGTCCGCCGGATACGAATCGCCGGCCAGGAACGCCGCCTGATGGGACACATCCTGGTTCGGCCCATGCCGGCCAAAGCCCCGCACCACCAGCAACGCATCGTCGTGGATGCCATGCAGCAACGCCTCGGGCAGCCCGGCATCGCCATCGGTCCAGCGCCAGCCGCCCGGCTCGTATGAATGAAACCCATCCTGCAGCGCGCCCAGCGACACCGACAATTCGCGGCTGCTCGTCTCGGTGATCACCTGCAACCCGGTGACCGCAAAGCCAAGCCGCCGCGCATCGCCCGACTGGCCCAATTCGGCCGGGCTGAACGTCGCCGCGCGCAGCCGCAATGGGCCCAACAGTGCGCCGATGCGAAAACCATAGCACCCCGGCGCCACCAGCGCCGGCAGCACCACCTGGCCGCCAACGGTCAAGAGCAGCGGATGCTGCACGGCCTGGACCAGGGCTGCGGAGTCGGCGGTCGTCGGCATGAACGGAACTCGCGCGGGCAACAGGAAGGAAGGCCGCGAATCTAAGCCGGCAAGCGTTAACGAAACCCTGCCGCCGCCGGCCCGCCCCACCGCCGCTACAGCGCCCGCCGGAACACCAAATTCTCCCCATCGCGCGCCGATTCATGCCAGCCCGCGTGGCGATAAAACCCCTCCGCCCGCGTTCCCGCCCCGGTATCCAGGAACGCCTCGGCCACCCCGATCCCGCGCAGCCAGCCGATGCAATCGGCCAACAGCCGCGTCCCGATCCCGCGCCCCTCCCACCCCGGCCGGACAAACAACGCCCAGATCAACCCGGACCGGTTGGCAATCGAAAACCCGATGATCGCCCCGTCCGCCTCGGCCACCCAGCCGCGCCCCGGCCCGGTGATATATGCCGCCGTCGCCGCCACGGTGACCGCGGTGCGATTGCTCAGCACATTCTCGCGCACCGCCAGCCGCACCGCCATGATCGCCGGCGCGTCGGCCGCCACCGCCTGGCGATAGCTGAACCGGCTCACCGCCGCTTACCAAACCGGCTCACCGCCGGGCGACGATGAACAGCCGGCGAAACGGCAACAGCGTGGTCCCGTCCGCCCGGCGCGGATAATGCGGCGCCACCGCCGCCGAATACGCCGCCAGAAACTGCGCCCGCAAATCCGCCGGCAGCGGATCGAGGAACGGCCGCAAGCTGGTCCCGCTCGCCCACTGCACCGCCGCATTCTCCCCGCTCAACGCATGCAGGTAGACCGTCTCCCAGATATCCAGCTCCGAAGAAATCGGCCGCAACACATCCCAATACTGCCCGGCCTCCAGGATCGGCGGCGCCCCGCCAATTTCGGCCAGCAACGGCGCCCAAGGCCCTTCCGCCGCCACCTGATGCTGCAACGCCCGGATCGGCGCCGCATGCATCGCCGGCATCTGCACCGCCATCACCCCGCCCGGCGCCAATTGCCCCACCAGCCGCGGCAACAACCCCTCATGCCCGCCCAGCCAATGCAGCGCCGCGTTGGAATACAGCACATCCACCGCCGCCTCAGCCGTCCACCCGCCAAAATCCGCCTGCGCGAACCGGCACCCCGCCGCCGCCGCCCGTGCACGCTCCAGCATCGGCCCGGACCCATCGACCCCCAGCACATCCGCCCCCGGCCAACGCTGTTTCAAAATGGCGGTAACATTCCCCGGCCCACACCCCAGATCGACCACCCGCCCCGGCGCCGCATCAATCCGCGCCAGCAAATCCAGCGCCGGCCGCAGCCGCTCATCGCCATAGCGCAGATACTCCGCCGGGTCCCACCGCATGGCGACACCCTCCGGCACGCGCTCAGACATTGGCCAGCACCGCATCGCAAATCCGCGCCAGCTCCGCCTCGCTCAAATCCGGATGGATCGGCAACGCCATGATCCGCTCCGCCAAATCCTCCGAAACCGGCAGCGCCGCCCCATCATGCGCATCGCGATACGCCGGCTGCCGATGCAACGGCTTCGGATAATAGATGGCACTCGGCACGCCCCGCGCCTTCAGCCCGTCCTGCATCCGCGTCCGCGCCGCCGCATCCGGCAACAGGATCGCATAGATCGCCCAGGCCGCCTTCGAATCCGCCACCCGCACCGGCGTCACCACCGCATTGCCCAGCCGCGAATCATAGTACTGCGCCACCCTCTCCCGCGCCGCCAACTCCTCCGGAAACACCGTCAACTTGCTCAGCAGCACCGCCGCCTGCAACGTATCCAGCCGCCCGTTCATCCCCGTCCGCAACACCTCATACCGCGTCGTCCCCTCGCCATGCGTCCGCAGGCTGCGATACAGCGCCGCCCGCTCGTCGCTCTCGGTAAACAGCGCCCCGCCATCGCCATACGCCCCCAGCGGCTTGCTCGGAAAAAAACTCGTCGCCGTCGCATCCGCCATCACCCCCAGCATCCGCCCCCCCAGGCTGGCGCCAAAACTCTGCGCACAGTCATCCAGCGTCACCAGCCCCGTCCGCCGCGCCACCGCCGACAGCGCCGGCCAATCCGCCGGCTGCCCAAACAAATCCACCCCGATCAGCATCCGCGGCACCAGATTCCCCGCCGCCCGCACCTCGGCCACCCGCGCCTCCAGATGCCCGGGATCGATCTGGAACGTCCGCGGATCAACATCGACAAACACCGGCGTCGCCCCCAGCACCAGCGGCACCTCGGCCGTCGCGGTATAGGTGAACGCCGGCAGGAACACCGCATCCCCGCGCCCAATCCCCTCCGCCATCATCGCGATCTGCAGCGCATCCGTCCCCGAACTGATCGAAACGCAATGCTTCGCCCCGCAGAACGCCGCCAGCGCCGCCTCCAACTCCGCCACCTCCGGCCCCAGGATGAACTGGCAATGCCCCAAAACCACCTCCAGCCGCCGCCGCAGATCGGCACTGATCCGCGCCTGCTGCGCCTTGAGGTCGATGAAAGGTATCGGCGTCGGTTCGGTCATGCGCGGTCCCAGACAAACGGATAAAAAGTTTTTGCTTCTTTTTTCAAAAAGAAGCGCTTGTTCTTTTTTGAAAAAAAGAACCAAAAAACTTTTGAATACTTTGCACCCGGCCCTCCCTTCTCACGCCCGCGCGGCGTCGGCGGGCGCGGCGTTATGGGCGAATTCCGGAACCTGGCGCCCGAGATGGGCCAAAGCGAGCCGCACATTGCCGCCCCGCGCCGCCCCAGCAATCTCGTCGATCGCCCGCCCGACAATGGCCGCATCCGCCGTGCGCGGTCGTGCCATCAGCAGCCCGTCATGCCCGGTCGGCACCGCCGGCTCGCGGCCATGGAACAGCTCCTCGAACAGCTTCTCGCCCGGCCGCAGCCCGGTATAGCGGATCTGCACATCCACATCCGGCCGCAACCCCGCCAGCCGGATCATGTTCCGCGCCAGGTCGGAAATCTTCACCGGCTCGCCCATGTCCAACACGAAGATGCCGCCATCGCGCAAAAACGCCGGCGAGGACTCCAGCGTCCCCACCACACTGGCCTGCAACACCAGCCCCACCGCCTCGCGCACCGTCATGAAATAGCGCTGCATGTCCGGATGCGTCACCGTCAGCGGCCCGCCGCGCGCCAACTGCCGCTGGAACACCGGCACCACACTCCCAGTCGACCCCAGCACATTGCCGAACCTGACCGTGATGCACCGCAACCCACCCGACGCGCGCCCCTGGATATCCAGCGCCTGGCAATACATCTCCGCCAGCCGCTTGCTCGCCCCCATCACGCTGGTCGGGTTGACCGCCTTGTCGGTCGAAATCAGCACCATCGCCGCCGCCCCCGCCGCCCGCGCCGCATCCGCCACATTGCGCGTCCCCGCCGCATTGGTCAGCAGCCCCTCGGCCGGATTCGCCTCCACCATCGGCACATGCTTCAGCGCCGCGGCATGGAACACCAGCTCGGGCCGGTACTGCTCGAACACCGCGCGAATCCGCGCCTCGTCGCGCACATCGGCAATCACCGCATGGCGCGGAACCAAGGCCGCCGTCTCCCCCAGCTCAAGATCAATCTGCCAAAGCGCGAACTCGCCGTTATCAACCAGCACCAGCAGCGAAGGCCCCAGCGCCGCAACCTGCCGCGCCAACTCGGACCCGATCGTCCCCCCGGCCCCGGTGACAATCACCCGCCGCCCCTGCACCAGCCGCGCCATCCCCTCGCGGTCCAGCCGCACCTGCGGCCGGTTCAGCAAATCCTCGATCGCCACCGGCCCAAGCTGCAATCCGCCCGCCCCCCGCGCCGCCTCCAGGCTGGTCAGCCGCGGCGCGCTCGCCACCCGCACCCCCTCCTGCTCCGCGCACGCCATCACCTGCGCCAGCGCGCTGCCCGAAAGATGCGGGTCGGTAATCACCAGCGTGCTCGGCAGCCGGTCCTCCTCGCGCAACCGCGCCAGCACCGGCGCCAATTCCCCCAGCCCGCCCAAAATCGGCTGCCCATTGATCCGCCGCCCGGTCTGCCCACTCCCCGTCGAGACCAACCCAACAACATGGAACGGCGCCGCCCGCTCGCCCGCCAGCGCCCGCAAAAACAGATCGCTGGCATCCCCGGCCCCCACCAGCAGGATCGCCGCTCCACCCCCGGAGCCCCCGCGCCCCTCCTGCGTCAGCCGATAGGCCAGCCGCGGCGCCGCCAACAGCACGATCAACGCCAACGCATGCGCCACCGGCAAACTCGGCCCAGGCATCACCCCGCCACCCTCGCGCAACCCGATCGGAAAAATCGCCGCCGCCGCGATCGCCGCCGCCGCCACCGCCAACAAATCCTGCGTCCCGGCAAACCGCCAATACTGCACCGACAACCGGAACGGCAGCCCCGCCAGCAGCAACGCTAAAACCGCCCAAGGCAACGCCCAAGCCGGCGTCAACGGATCGCCCCCGCCGACCATCCAGCGCGCCAGCACATAGGCGCCGGCGGCCAACAAGCCGTCCAGCCCCACGTTCAAGCCGATCCGCACCAGGGAACGCCGTGTCGCCATGCCCCCTGTATACGTCGCCCAACCGCTTCCGCCATAGCCAGCAAGGCTGGGCTCTGCCCAGACCCGCCAGGGGCCAAGCCCCTGGACCTTATAATTTAAGGGTCCAGGGGGCTTGGCCCGTCACGCGTAAGCGTGCTTCGCA
>JANXSA010000401.1 GCA_025352915.1 Rhodospirillales bacterium
CCGAGGAACTGGCCGAACTCGCCACCCCCCGCCTCCACCTGCGCCCCTTCCGCCTCGACGACACCAACGCCATGCACGAGTGCTACTCTGACCCCGGCGCCATGCGCTTCTGGAACCGCCCGCCCCACACCACAAGCCGCCAGACCGAACGCGCCATGCGCCACGTCATGACCCCCGCCCCCTCCAAGCGCCGCGCCTGGGCCATCGCCGACGCCCAAACCGATTTCTGCCTCGGCATGGTCAACTACCACAACGCCGACACCCGCCACCGCAGCGCCGATATTGGCTACATCATCCACCCGGCCCACCACCGCCAAGCCATCGCCACCGAAGCCGTCGCCGCCCTGATTGACCACTGCTTCGGCCCCCTCGCGCTGCACCGCCTCACCGCCTTCATTGACCCCGAAAACACCGCCTCCCGCCGCCTCGCCGAACGCCTCGGCTTCCACCGCGAAGGCCTCCTGCGCGAAACCCTCTTCCTCAACAACGCCTGGCGCAGCGACCTCGTCTACGGTCTCTTGCAAACCGACCGCCCCACCAATCCCTGAAACAAGGCAATCCGCACCAAGGGCCGAGGCATTGCATCCAATGCATGCAATGCTTACATTCCCTCAGTCCCGCCGGAGGCCCGCCCAATGGCCATGCTCACCATCCGCAACCTCGAACCCGCCCTCAAGGAGCGTCTGCGCGTCCGCGCCGCCCAGCACGCCCGCTCGATGGAAGCCGAGGCTCGGGATATCTTGAGCCAAGCGCTAAAGCCCTCTGCGAGCCCGCCAGAGCGCAACCTCTACGACCGCATCCGCGCCCGTTTCGCCCCGCTCGGTGGCGTCGACCTCGAACTCCCGCCGCGCGAAGCCGTCCGCGCCCCGCCCCGCTTTGACTGATGGTGCTGCTCGACACCAACATCCTCTCGGCGATGATGCGCCCGCAACCCTCCCCCGCGCTGGCCACCTGGATCGCCGCCCAACCGATTGAGACCCTGTTCACCGCCGCCATTTGCCAGGCGGAAATCCTCGCCGGCCTGGCCATCATGCCCGCCGGACGCCGCCGCCACGCCCTCGCGGCGGCCGCTCAGGCAATGTTCGCGGAGGATTTCGCTGGCCGAGTGCTACCCTTCGATGCCGCCGCCGCCTCACACTATGCCGCCCTCTTCGCGGCCCGCCGTCAGTCCGGCCGCCCCTCCGCTGCCCCCGACCTCATGATCGCCGCCGTCGCGCGCGCAAATGGGGCAAGCGTCGTCACTCGTGACAGCGGAGGCTTCGCCGGCTGCGGCCTGAACGTCATCGATCCCTGGTCATCCCCTTGACCACGCGCGCGTAAAAACATCCCATTTCACGAAAATAAACCTTGAACATCGGCGTAAAGTTAGATATACAACATGACATGTATCCGATTCCAGTCACCACCGCGCTCTGCCAGGGGTTGGCCGCCGCCCTCTCCGGGCTGCGCGCCACCGTGGCCAATCACATCGCCCGCGCTTGGCACCTGGAACCCCTGCTGGCGCTGATCTACCACCGCCTTACCCGCATGGCCCTGCGGCTGGACCGCCTCACCCAGCGCTGGCAAGCCGGCACCCTGCCCAAGCCCCGCGCGCCCCAAACTCGCTCGGCACCAACCCGCCCGGACTCCCCCAAACCCAAACCGAGCGCCGTCCCGAAATCCCATTTCTGGCTCGTCCGCCTGGTCCAACCCACCGCCCACTACATCGTCCCCGTCGAAAACTTCCTCGCCAACCCCGAAACCCGCGCCCTCGTCGAAGCCGCCCCCCAAGCCGGCAGAATCCTCCGCCCGCTCTGCCGCGCCCTCGGCATCACCCCGCCGGAATGGCTCCGCCTGCCCGCGCGCCCAGTCACGCCGCGAAAATCTCGCGCCAAACCCCCGCGTCCCGAGCCGGCCACACCCTACCGGCCGCTCCCCGCCTATATCCGCGCCGCCGTCCGCGCCTGGAAACCGAAATACGGCTAGCGGCGTGAGCCAAACCCACGATCTAATTGTTCCTATAACAAAACAAAAAAGTTCTTTTTTGAAAAAAAGAACCAAAAAACTTTTATCCATAAGGACTCACCCCAAATGGATAAAAGTCTTTTTGCTTCTTTTTTTACAGAAAAAGAAGACCTTCCTTGCTACTCCGCCGCCTTCACCACATCGAAATACCGGTTCGCCAGCCCTTTCTGGTTTTCATAGATCGAACCCTGCTTATCCGCCGCCGGCAACGGCATCCGCACCGGCACCGCAGTCAACCGCGGCGTCACCGACGACTCCCCACAGCACATCATCGCATCGAACTCGGCCAGATCCTTCACCGGATTGACAATCGGCCACGCATCCGCCGCCCGGAACTGAAACAGCAATAACCGCCGGTCCTTGTTGGAGGTATTCACCGAACTGCCATGAATAGCCCGCACATGATGCACCGTGATGCTCCCGGCCGGCCCCAGCAACGGCACCGCCTTGGAGTAATCAACGCCCCCAACGGTCGGGTCCATCGCCCCACAGAACTTGCCATCGAAATGATGACTATGCACCGGCCCCTTCTGACTGCCCGGAATGATCATCAGCGGCCCGTTGGCCAGCTCCATGTCATCCATCATGATACCCACGGCCGCGAGATCATCATTGGTATGCGGATAAAACGCCCAATCCTGGTGCCACTCCACCGCCGCTCCATACCCCGCCGACTTCAAATTCAGCTTGGCGGTATCGAACCGAACATCCGGCCCCCACAAATCCCGCAACACGGCCAAGATGCGCGGATGCCGCAACAGCCCGGCATAGACGGGATCATGCAGATGCGGCGACTTGATCCGCCGCACCCGCGGCTGAGCCGGCGAATGCGTGTCTTCGAGATCAAAGATATCGGTATGCGTGCTATGCGCCCGCGAGCGTTCGACGAATTCGTCCGTCACCCGCCGCAACCCGGCCACCTCGGCCGCCGAAAGGATGTCGCGCAAAACAATCGCGCCAGCCTCGTTATATTCGTCGATCTGCGCCTGACTCAGGATTTCCGGCATCCCACGTTCCTCCGCCTTTGCGCCCAGCATAAACCTGGACGCATCGGCGGGTCACGCAGTTTACAGACGATGCCAGGGCTTCCGATCCGCCTCGAACTTGGCCTGGGCATGGCTGACCCCGATATCGGCCAGCATATGGTCATCCATCCGCTGCAAATTCCGCCGCGACACCTCATCGCCATGACCTGACCCCCCAAGGCCGCCATCACCGCGCTGGAGGTCGCCGGCCGCAATTATCGCCTCGCTTATACCTCGGCGTCGCAGGTGGGCACCCACGCCCCGGTGATGGCCGGGCCTCGCGGTCACAGTCTCCACCATCTCCTGGGTGGCCGAAGGCCTGCGCGTCGTCCGCCGCGAAGAGGGCCTGCCCGACCTGCCGGATTTCGGCATCCTGCTCGTCCGCCACATCACCGAAACTTTTCGAAATGAAATGCGGCGAATGGACCGCGCCGCTTAGGTCAGGAAAGCCGCCTCCAGATCCACCAGCGCCGGCGCCACCCCGTGATGCCCGAGGAACCGCAGCAGGTCATCCGGCGCCATCTCCAGCGTGGCGGTATTCACCAACGGATGCACCAACAGCGTCGCCGCCTGCATCAGCGGCGCATGGATCACCAGCCGCACCTGATGCTGGACGTCGTTCATCATCGCCAGCGGCGTCACCGACCCCGGTTCCACCCCCAGGATCGCCCGTAAATCGTCGGCCGAACCAAACGAGATCCGCTTGGCTCCGATCAGCGGCGCCATCGCCTTGGTGTCCATGCGCGGATCACCGGGCACGACCACCAGCCAGAATTGGCGGCCGGCATCCTTGATGAACAGGTTCTTCACCTGCGCGCCCGAAAGCCTGTCCCAAATGGCATGGGCATCCTCCACCGTGCGCAGCGGCGGATGCTCATGGCATGTCGGCGCAAGATACAGCGCGGCAAGTGTGGCAGCGAGCGGCGCGGGGATTGGCATGGCGGACCTTCGAAAATTCAGACGCTGGCGGCTTCCAGCGCCTCTTCGGCCACCAGCCACTCCGCTTCGGCCGCGATCAGCTGGCGCTTGAGGGCGGCCAGGGTCGATTGGGCGGCGGCGACTTCGCCCTTGCGTGACGGGGTATACAGATCGGCGTCGGCCAGCTTGGCTTCGAGTTTCTTCGCTTCGCTGGTCAGCTTGGCGATGCGGGCCTCGGCATCCCTGGCCTTCTTGCGCAGGGGGGCGGTGGCGGCGCGGGCCTCGGCGC
>JANXSA010000403.1 GCA_025352915.1 Rhodospirillales bacterium
GCGCCAAACGGCGCGGCCATCTCCACCCCTGGCTGCTTGGCCAGCTCGGCGGCCAGCCGGTCGATCCCCTCGCCCTCGCCGGTGAAGGTGATCAGGTGGGAGGAAATCCTGCAATGACGGCAGCACCACCTCGCGCACCGACGCGCCCTGGTTGCGCAACAGCTCGACCGCATCGTCGATGGCCTTCTGCACGCTGGCATCGACCTTGTTGTCCAGCTCGTGGAAATGCCGCACCACGCCAATGCGCAGCCCGGCCACGCCCTTGTGCAGCCCCGACAGCAGATCGGGTGCCGCTCGCGCCGCACTGGCCGGGTCCGTGGGATCATGCCCCACCATCGCCTGTAACAGGATCGCGCAATCCTCGACCGTCCAAGCCAACGGCCCCGTGTGGTCCATGCTGTAGGTCAACGGCAGCACGCCCGCGCGCGAACACAGCCCATAGGTCGGCTTGATCCCGGCAATGCCGCAGAACGCCGCCGGCCCGCGGATGGAGCCCCCGGTATCGCTGCCGGTCCCGCCGAGGATCAGCCCCGCCGCCACCGCCGCCCCGGTGCCGGAAGACGATCCCGAGGTGAAATGCGCGGTGTTCCAAGGGTTGCGCGCCGGCGGCCAGGGCAGGTCGAAGCTCGGCCCACCCATGGCGAATTCATGTGTCGCCAGCTTGCCCAGCATCACCGTGCCGGCATCGGCCCATTTGCGCACCACCGTCGAATCCGCCGCCGGTACGTTGTGCTCCAGCAGGCGCGAGTGAGCGGTGGTACGGATGCCGGCGGTGTTGTAGATGTCCTTGTGCGCAATCGGGATACCATCCAGCCTGCCGCGCTGGGTTCCCGCCATGAACCGCGCCTCGGCCGCCTTCGCATCCGCCAGCGCCCGCTCCTCGGTCACAAGAAGAAAACTATGCAACGCGCCGTCCAGCTTGGCGATGCGTGCCAGGCAGTGCTGCGTCAGTTCAACCGGCGAGATCTTCTTCGCCGCCAGGTCGGCAGCGGCGGAGGCGATGGTGGGAAAGCCGTCCATCTCACACACCCTCCGAATTCAACGGCCGGAACAGATGCGCCGGCTCCGCCTCCCGCCCGCGCGCCGCACTGCGATTGCGCGCTGCGAACCGCTCGAAATGCGGCCAGGCGCTGTACAGATCGGCAATGTTCTCGGCCGTCAGGGTTAGCCCGGCGCGCTTGACCAGCGATTCGAACTCAGTCTGGGTGAGTGGAGAAGACATGATGCCCCGCGCGTTATGCTGCAAAGCACAAAATTGGGCCGCATTCCGCCGCCAGAGTCAAACTTCTTTCCCTGGCGGCTGCACATAGGTGGCGGCAAAATCAGGATCAACCGCCCGTCGCACGTAATCCTCCGCCGTCGGTTCGTACAGCGCCCACAGCCGCGCCAACTCCATCAATGGCGTCGCATGCGCATCCACCCGCAAATCCACGATCGGGAAAATCTCAGTATCCACCACCAACAACGAGGCCGAGACCACCGCCGCCATTTCACCCCCGGCATCCTCGCCCGCCTGGATCGCCCGCACCAGCCGTGTCGCCAGAGGCAGCGTTGCATCCGCCTCGAACGCCGCCACCATCGCCGGCGCCACCGCCTCATTGCGCAGGATGTTGCCGGCGCCGACGCAGTCCACGCCATGCGCCACCGAGATCGCCGGCCGCACCTTCGCCCCATCGAAATGCGCCGTCCGCCCGGCGGCGTCGATCACCGCCACCTGGCGCCAGGCCCGATGCGGCGTGGCCGCCGCAATCGCATCCACCGTCTGTTGCGCGGTAAAACCCCGCGCCAACAGTTCGATCCCCAATGGCCCCAACCGCGGATCGGTCCGATGCTGCGTCAGCACCGCCCCGACCCCGGCCCGCGCAAACGGCACCCGCGCCCCCACCCCGACCGCCGAGGTTGTCACCACGGCGCCAAGCTGGCCGGTCCGCGCGCAGCGGCCGAGAAGCGAAAAGGTCATGCATCCATCCCCGGCCAGCCAGGGCAAAGCGCTCGCCCCGCATTCATGCGCGGCGCATCGCGCCGCAATCGTGCATCGCTGTCAAACCGCGTCTGGGGATGCCAGGCGAAGGCGCGAGCCTAGAAGAAGATATTGTATAAAATGATCACCGTAACGGGGACTCCCAGCAGGTACATAATCAGGCTTCGCATCGTAGAGCTCTCCTGTCATCCAAGTGCGGCCGGCACTCAAACCATCGTGGCAACAACATGTTCCACACTGCATGCAAGTGTATCCATGCAGGGTAGATGACTGGAGATGGTGGCGCCCGGTCGCGCGTTTAAGACGGCGCTCCACACCATTGCGCGAGCACGCGACAGCGAACGCCCGCCGGCCGGACAAATGCCGGCGGGGAATGCGCGGCTAGTACAGCAAGCTCTTGTCCAGCACGTTGCGCATCTCGCCCAGCCGGCCATCCACCCAGCACAACAAATTGTGCCGGAAGATCTCGGTGATCCGCCGGTTCTCCGATGTCACCGTGCTGGCCGAATGCGGCGAGATCAGCACATTGGCCATGTCCCACAGCGGCGACTCCTTGGCCAAAGGCTCCACCCGCGCCACATCCAATGCCGCAAACCCAAGCTTGCCGCTGGCCGCCGCCTCGACCAGCGCGTCCTCGTCCACCACCGTGCCGCGCGCGATATTCACAAACGCCACTCCGCGCGGCATGGCGGCAAACGCGGCGGCATCGATGATGTTCGCGGTCGCCGCGGTGTGCGGCACCGTCACCACAACGGCGTCAGCCTGCGCCAGCGCGGCATGCATCTGCGCCACCGGCACGACCGCATCGAACAGGTCGTTATGCGCGCGCGCCTTCGCGGGATCGCGCGCCACCGCCACCACGCGCATGTCGAACGCCCGCGCCAGCCGCGCACAGCCCCGCGCCAGGTCGCCGGCGCCGATGATTACCATGCACCGCCCCGCCACTTCCTCGCCGCACATGCGCACCCAGGAATGCGCCTTCTGCTCGGCGCGCAGATGGTCGAGCCCGCGCCAATGCGACAACAGCGCCATGAACACGAATTCCGCCAGCGGCCGCGCATGCACCCCGCGCGCCGTGGTCACCAGCACGTCGCGCTCCACCAGCCCCAACTCGGCCACCGAGGCACCCACCCCGGTGCTGGTCGTCTGGATCCACTTCAACTGGCCGAGATGCGGCAAATCTTCCACCGCCGGCAGGTCCCACAGGATATCCGCCGCCCCCAGCATCTCGGTCCATCGCGCCTGTTGCAACGGCGTGCGGGTGAAGGGCTGGCCCTTGTGATCGGCGATATAGCGCACCGGCGGCAACAGCGCGGGATCGTACAGCACCTCGATCGCGCGATGCGTGTCGCGGATCAGCGCGACGTTCTCGGGTTCGAGCGGCGAGGCAATCATGATGGTATGGGTCATGCGACGCTTGTAGCGTGCCGCGCCCGCCGGTGTAGAGTCCCCCCGGTCCGCGATGGAGCGCTAGATCCGCTCCCAGAAGCCGGATTCCTCATCCAGCCGGTCATGCTCCACCGCGCGGAAATCCACCGCCGAGACGATGCCGACCACAACCCCCTGCGCCACCACCGGCACATGGCGAAACCCGCCATCCTGCATCAGCCGCAACGCCTCGAGCGCCGAATGCGTGGGCGGCATGTGCGCGGGATTGCGCGTCATCACCGCGTCCAGATGGGTGTGGGCCGGGCTCTTGCCCTCGGCCAGCAACCGCACCGCATCGCGCCCGGTGAATATCCCCTCCAGGCGGCAATCGCCATCGGTCACCAGGATCGCGCCGATACGCTGCCGATGCATTTCCTGACAGGCCTGCTGCACCATCGCCGTCGCCGGCAGGGTGACGGGCTTGCGCCGAACGACGTCGCCGATCTTCCGCTGGACCATGTTCCACCTCCTGAGCCGCGCGTTACCATGACAGTCCGATGACAGTCCGGCGTTGACATGCCTCAACCCCGCTTCCCGAACCGCGCGCCGCGCCGTAGGCTTCGCGCAACAAACACGGGAGGCGGCAATGACGATACGTCTGGGCGAAGGCGACTGGACCTACGAACCGGTCGAAGGCTGGGCCAAACTGCCGCCCGGCTGGTCATTCAAGGAGATTGGGTCGGTCGGCGTCGATCGCAAGGACAACGTCTACGTCTTCAACCGCGGCGAACACCCGATGATCGTCTTCGATCGCGACGGCAACTTCCTCAAAAGCTGGGGCGAGGGCGTCTTCCCGCGCGCGCACGGCCTGCACATGGCACCGGACGACACCATCTGGCTCACCGATGACGGCGACCACACCGTCCGGCAATGCACGCTGGACGGCAAAATCCTGCTGGAAATCGGCATCCCCAACAAGCCCGCCCCCTACATGAGCAACGAACCCTTCCACCGCTGCACCCACACCGCCCTCTCGCCCCAGGGCGATCTTTACGTCTCCGACGGCTACGGCAACGCCGCCGTGCACAAGTTCGACCCGAAGGGCCGCCTGCTCAAGTCCTGGGGCGCCCCCGGCACCGATCCCGGCGAGTTCAACATCGTCCACAACATCGTCTGCGACGACGCAGGCTGGGTCTATGTCGCCGACCGCGAGAACCACCGCATCCAGGTCTTCGACAGCAACGGCCGCTACGAAACCCAATGGAACAACCTGCACCGCCCTTGCGCCCTGTTCATGACGCCAAAAGCCCCGGGAGGCTGCCAGCATTGCCTGGTCGGCGAGCTCGGCCCCGGCATGCCGGTCAACCGCAACATGCCCAATATCGGCCCGCGCATCTCCGTTCTCGACACCACGGGCAAGCGCATCGCCCGCCTCGGCAACCCCGCCGGCTGGGGCATGGACCCCGACCGCTTCATGGCCCCGCACGGCCTGACCATGGACAGCCGCGGCGACCTCTATGTCGGCGAGGTATCCTGGACCAACTGGCCCAACTTCTACCCCGACACCCCCCGCCCCGAAGGCCTGCGCTCGCTGCACAAATTCCGCAAGGTCTAGCGCATGACACGCAACATCCCGGCCCTTCTTCTCGTCCTGACCGTCGCCGCCTGCGCCGCACCATAACGCCCGGGCTGGGTCCGCCCGGACCTCGACCCCGCCTGGCTCTCCGCCAAGGGCGAAATCCGCTGGCCCCCTAAGCCAAAGGCGCTTCATGGTGGTTGAGGGTGCAGGGGTCTCGGACCCCTGCTGGGGTCCAGGGGCAAAGCCCCTGGCCTTCCCT
>JANXSA010000449.1 GCA_025352915.1 Rhodospirillales bacterium
GATTCCGGGGCGTCGCCGACCTGGGTCCAGAAGACGTGCAGGGTTTGGCCGCGTTGGAGCAGGGCGGCGTGACGCATGCGGGGGTTGAACAGGGTGGGGCCTTCGGTGAAGCCGGAGAGGCCATCGGCGGAGCGGGAGATGATGCCGGGCATGGCCAGGGCGTAGGTCATGCCGGCGTGGGGGAAGACGCGCATGTAGGTACGGCCGATGAGTTCTGGGCGGGCGGTGAAGGTCAGGCCGTCGGGGGAGAGGGCGACGCGGGAGGCTTGTTCGCCGACGCCGGTGAGGCCGTGGAAATATAGGATGATGCGGCGGTTTTTGTGGTCGATATGGGCGTCTGGCGAGGCGATGTGGGGCGTGGTGGCTTCGGTCAGGACGTTGTGGGAGATGGTGATACCGGCGCGCTGCATGCGGGCTTCGACGATGGCGAGCTGTTCGGGGGTGGCGGCCGGGGGTGTGGTTGGGAAGAGGGAGTCGGTGAGGTGCAGCGCGCCGGGGGGAGGGATGGTCCAGGGGCCGGTCGGGGTGTTGGCGTAAGCGAGGCGGATGTGGCGGCCTTTGTGGTCGGCGAAATAGAGGTAGTAGCGGCCGAGTGGGTTGGGGACCCAGTCGGGGACGCGGATCAGGGAGGGGCCCTGGATGTTGGGGCCGAGGCTGGGGTGGAGGTTGGGGGTGATGATGGGGTGGGGGAGGAGGCGGGTGATGCGCATGATGCGGGCTCGCGGTTGGGTGCGTCAGCCTGACAGGCTGGGGCGGTGATTTGAACCCTGGGGCTGGCGCAGTCATACTTTGCGCCATCACGCTGGAGCCCGCGCCCATGACCCAATCCGCCCTGCTCGACACGCTGCGCCAGTGGCATTCCGAGTTCACGGCCATTCGGCAGGATATCCATGCCCATCCGGAGATCGGGTTTACCGAGACGCGGACGGCGGCGATCGTGGCGGCGAAGCTGCGCGAGTATGGGATTGAGGTGCATACCGGCGTCGGCGGTACTGGGGTGGTGGGGGTGTTGCGGCGGGGCAACGGCCAGGCTTCGATCGGGTTACGGGCGGATATGGATGCGTTGCCGATCGTTGAGGCGACGGGGCGGGCTTATGCGTCGACTGTGCCGGGGGTGATGCATGCTTGCGGGCATGATGGGCATACGACGATCCTGTTGGCGGCGGCGCGGTATCTTTCGCAGCACGGCGATTTCAATGGGACGGTGAATTTCATTTTTCAGCCGGCGGAGGAGGGGCTGGGCGGGGCGCTGGCGATGCTGAAGGACGGGTTGCTGGAGCGGTTTCCGTGCAATTTTGTTTATGGGCTGCATAATTCGCCGGGGTTGCCGGTGGGGAAGTTTGCCATAAGGCGCGGGGCGGCGATGGCGTCCGGCGCGTTTTTCGACATCACGGTGCGCGGGCGCGGGGCGCATGGGGCGTTGCCGGAGCAGGGGATTGATCCCGTGCTGGTGGCTTGTCACATGAATACGGCGTTGCAATCGATCGTTTCTCGAAATGTGCCGCCGGCCGAGACGGCGGTGGTTTCGGTGACGGTGATCCAGTCCGGTGATGCCTATAACGTTATTCCGGATACCGCGGTGCTGCGGGGGACGGTGCGCACGGCGCTGCGCTCGACGATGGAGCTGGTGGAGGCGGCGATGCGGCGGATCGCGCCGGGGATTGCCGCCGGGTTCGGGGCGACGGCGGAGGTGGATTTCCGGCTGATTTTTGCGCCGCTGGTCAATGATGCCGTGGCGTTTGATGACATCGTGGCGGCGGCCGGGGCGGTGGTGGGCGCGGAGAATGTGAACACGAATAATGGGTTCATCATGGCTTCGGAGGATTTTTCGTTCGTGATGGAAAAGGCGCCTGGGGCGTATATCAACCTGGGCAATGTGGCGCCGGGCGAGGCGGGTGCGACCGGGGTGCAGGTGCATAATCCGGGCTATGACTTCAACGACGCGGCGATTCCGTTGGGGGCGGCGATGTTCTGTGAGCTGACGCAGCGCAAATTGCCGCGAGGGGTGGCGTGAGCGCGTCCGATCTGTTGCGGGTGCTGCGGGCGGCCGAGATGGCGGCGGATTGGCATGTTGGGCAGCGCCGCAAGGGGGCGGCGCAGGAGCCGTATATCAACCATCTGCTGGAGGTCGCGCGGCTGGTGGGCGAGGCGACCGGGGGGGCGGATGGCGACCTGGTGATCGCCGCCCTGTTGCATGACGCCATTGAGGATTGCGAGGTTTCGGGGGCCACCATCGAGGCGGAGTTTGGTGCCGGTGTGCGGGCGCTGGTCGAGGCGGTGACCGATGACAAATCGCTGCCCAAGGCGACGCGCAAACAGGCGCAGGTCGATCTCGCGCCGGGCAAGCCGGTGCGCGCCAAGCTGCTGAAGCTGGCGGACAAGACCAGCAATTTGCGCGCCATGGCGGCGAGCCCGCCGGCCAATTGGACGGTGGCGCGGCGGCTGGAATATGTCGGCTGGGCGCGCGCCGTGGTGGACGGCGTGCGCGGCAGCCATGCCGGGCTGGAGGCGGCGTTCGACGCGGCGGCGGCGGTGGCGGAGCGAGCGGCGCAGGACATCTGATCGGCATTGAATTGCGCATCAGATTATGCGCATATTGATGCCTTGAGGAGTCTCGGCATGCGCACCACCCTCACTCTTGATGATGACTTGCTCGACCGCGCCCAGTCGTTGACCGGCGTGTATGAAAAAGCCGCGCTGGTGCGCGAGGCGCTGCGGGCGCTGATCGAGCGGGAGAGTTCGCGCCGGATGGCCCGGTTGGGCGGCAGCGAGCCAGGTTTTGCGCTGCCGCCGCGCCGGCGCCTGGATGATGGGGAAGCTGCCTGATCCTGATCGATTCCTCGGTCTGGGCTGACCATCTGCGCGCGGAACTGCCCAGCCTCTCGGCCTGCCTTGAGCGGGTTGAGGTGCTGGTCCATCCGGCGGTGTTGGGCGAGATCGCAATGGGAAGCTTGCATCGGCGCGATGTGGTGCTGCGGGCCTTGGCGGACCTGCCGCGGGCCGGCGTGGCTTCGGATGAGGAGGTGATGGGGTTCGTCGAGCGCTATCGGTTGTTTGGTCAGGGGATCGGCTGGATCGACGCGCATCTGCTGGCGGCGACGCGGTTGAGCGCGGATGCGCTGTTGTGGACCCGTGACCGGCGGCTGCGTGCGGCGGCTCGACGACTTGGGTTGGCGGCGCCGCTGGACTGATCAGGCCACCCTGGCATACTCGCGGCCAGCCCAGGGAGTCCCCGCATGTCCGCCATCGACACCATCCGCAGCTTCCACGACGAACTCACCGCCATACGGCGCGATTTCCATGCCCATCCCGAGATCGGCATGGAGGAGGTCCGCACGGCGGGGATTGTGGCGGAGAAGCTGCGCTCCTGGGGCATCGAGGTGCATGAGCGCGTCGGGCGGACCGGCGTGGTGGGGGTGTTGAGGCGCGGCGAGGGGCCGAGCGTCGGGCTCCGCGCGGATATGGACTGCCTGCCGATGGAGGAGCAGACCAACCTGGATTATCGTAGCAACACGCCGGGCAGGATGCATGCGTGCGGCCATGACGGGCACACGACGATGCTGCTGGGGGCGGCGCGGTATCTGGCGCAGTCGGATAGTTTTCGCGGCACGGTGCACTTCATCTTCCAGCCCGGCGAGGAAGGCATGGGCGGCGCGCTGGCGATGCTGGAAGATCGCCTGTTCGAGCGGTTTCCCTGTGATGCCATCTACGCGATGCATAACCGGCCGGGGATGCCGGTGGGTGAATTTGCCATATCGCCGGGGCCGTCGGCGGCCGGCGGGGCATTTTTCGACATCACCGTCACCGGGCGCGGCAGCCATGGCGCGCGGCCGGAGGCGAGCATCGACCCCGTGCTGGTGTGCAGCCACATCACCACGGCGCTGCAATCGATCATTTCCCGGAATATTGCCCCGGCGGATACCGCGGTGCTGAGCGTTACCAAGATCGTTGGCGGCGACGCCTATAACGTGATCCCGCAGACCGCCACCATCTCCGGCACCTGCCGCGCCTTCCGGCGGGAAGTGATGACGCAGATGGAGGAAGGCATGAAGCGCATCGCCAAAGGGGTGGCCGAAGGTTTCGGCGCGACGGCGGAGGTCGATTTCCGCTTCATCTTCGCCCCGCTCATCAACGATCCCGACCGCACCACCGAACTTGCCGATGCCGCCGCCACCGTCTCGGGCAACGACCGCGTCGACCGCGCCAAGCCGCCCGGCATGGGCAGCGAGGATTTCAGCTTCATGATGGAGAAGGTGCGCGGTGCCTATATTCAGGTCGGCAACGGCGATTCCGCGCAGTTGCACAACCCTGCCTACAACTTCAACGACGAGTGCACGCCGTTTGGCTCGGCGCTGTATGCCGCGATCGTGGAGCAGAAGCTGGCGAAATGAGGCTGGCGTTGCGCCGCGGCGGCCTGGTGGTGTCGTGCCAGGCGCGCGAGGACAATCCGCTGCATGGGGCGCCGTTCATGCGCGCCATGGCGCGGGCCGCGGTGGACGGCGGTGCCGCTGATCGGATTATTGAAGCGCTGGCGGGAAGGTTGCGACGTCTACATCACGCCGGGCTTTGCCGATGCGGCGGCGGCGCGATGAAGATACGAAGAGGCGGAAGGCAAGAATCTTCTTTTTGTGAACAAAAAGAAGCAAAAAAACTTCATCCATTTGCTCCCCGCCGATCGCCGTGCCTTCCGCAAACGGAAAAAGTTTTTTTGCTTCTTTTTGTTCACAAAAAGAAGAC
>JANXSA010000461.1 GCA_025352915.1 Rhodospirillales bacterium
GATTCCGGCGGCGAATGGCCAGGCTTCGGCGCAGGGGCTGGCGCGGATTTACGGGGCGCTGGCGGCAGGCGGGGTGTTGGATGGCGCGCGGGTGATTTCGCCGGCGGGGATTGATCGGCTGCGGGCGCCGCGGCATCTGGGGCCGGATTTGATGGTGGGGCCGCGGCATTGGGGGGCCGGCGTGTCGTCGAACGTGGCGCCGGCGTTCGGGCCGCACGAGGATACGTTCGGGCATACCGGCTGGGGCGGGGCGTTCGGCTGCGCCAATCTGCGGCGGCGGGTGGGGATTGGTTATGTGATGAACCGGATGGGCGGGCAGATCACCGCCAATCCGCGCGGGATCAGCCTGGCGGCTGCGGTGTTTGCGGCGTTGGGGGATTGAAGGAAGGATGTTCTTTTTTGGAAAAAAGAACCAAAAAACTTTTTATCCATTGGGCGGGTGCCAATCGGGAAGGCCCGGTTTGAATGGATGAAGTTTTTTTGCTTCTTTTTGTTCACAAAAAGAAGATTCTTCCTGGCTTGTTTTGGTAACGGTTGCGCCTCTTCCGCGCCACCCCATGTAAGAGTTTGCTGCACCCCGCCAGGGAAATTCCGATCGATGTCTCCACCGCCCGCCGATGCCGAGGATGATCCCGCCCAGCCGGCTTCGACGCGCATTCGCGGCCGCATTCGCCGGGCGCGGCGGCGGTTCAACGCCAACGACAATATCAGCGAGTTCATGTTGCCGGGCGACCTGGAGGCATTGCTGGACGAGGTTGCCGGCAAGATGCAGGGGGTGCTGGAGAGCCTGGTGATCGATACCGAGAGCGATCACAACACGCAGGACACGGCGCGCCGGGTGGCGAAGATGTATCTGAACGAGGTGTTTCGCGGACGCTATGCCGCGGCGCCGGCGGTCACCGAGTTTCCCAATGCGGAGGGGCTGAACGAACTGATGATCGTGGGGCCGATCACGGTGCGCAGTGCGTGTTCGCACCATTTCTGCCCGATCATGGGGCGGCTTTGGGTTGGGATTATGCCGAACGAGCATTCCAACCTGATCGGGCTGTCGAAATATGCGCGGCTGGCGGATTGGGTGATGAGCCGGCCGCAGATCCAGGAGGAGGCGATCAGCCAGATTGCCGATCTGCTGATGACCAAGGTGACGCCGGATGGGCTGGCGGTGGTTATGGAGGCCGACCATTTCTGTATGCACTGGCGCGGCGTGAAGGACAGTCAGACGAAGATGATCAATAGTGTGATGCGGGGGTCTTTTCTGAAGGACCCGGCCCTGCGGCGCGAGTTTCTTGCGCTGATCAAGTTGGGGGGCTGAGACAGCGATGCTTGTCCGTTGCCTTTATGCCAGCCGGGCGCGCCAGCCGCTGCTGCCGGCGGTTACCGATGCCATCCTGGAGCAGTCGCGGCGCAACAATCCGGCGCGCGGGATTACTGGGCTGCTGTGTTTTGTCGATGATATCTTTGTGCAGGTGCTGGAGGGCGGGCGCGACCCGGTTTGCGACCTGTTCGCCAACATCGTGCGCGACGAGCGGCATGGGGGGGTGCGCATCCTGGCCTATGAGGAGATCAGCGAGCGGCGGTTCGGGCACTGGAACATGGGGCAGGTCAACATTGCCAAGGTGAACACGGCGCTGTTGTTGAAGTACTCCGCCAGGCCGGTGCTGGATCCGTTCGCGAGTTCGGGGGCGGCGACGCTGGCGCTGTTGCATGAGCTGGTCGAGACGGCGCAGATCACGACGCGGAGCTGACCCAAAAAGGAAGAACGCTGATGTACGACGTTCACTACTGGCCGACGCCGAATGGCAAGAAGGTGACGATCCTGCTGGAGGAGCTCGGGGTGGCGTATCGCATCGTGCCGGTGAATATTGGCGCGGGCGACCAGTTCACCGACGATTTTCTTCGCATGAACCCGAATCATCGTATGCCCGTGCTGGTCGACAACGCGCCGGCGGGGGGCGGGGCGCCGATTGCGGTTTTCGAGTCCGGCGCGATCATGCAGTACTTGGCCGAAAAGCATGGGCGCTTCGTGCCGGCGGATGCGCGCGGGCGGGCCGAGGTGATGCAGTGGGTGTTCTGGCAGATGGCCAACCAGGGACCGAAGACTGGTGAATGCGGGCATTTCCGGCGGCTGGAGGACAGAAGCGGCGACCAGTCCTATGCGGTGCGGCGCTTCACCGACGAGGTGAACCGGATGTATGGGGTATTGAATAACCAGCTACATAGCCGGCGCTACCTGACCGGCAGCGAGTACAGCATCGCCGACATGATCTGTTACCCGTGGACGGTGAACTGGAAGGGGCAGGGGCAGGATATCGCCGACTTCCCGTATTTCGCGCGCTGGATGGCCGATCTGGCGGCGCGCCCGGCACTGCAGCGGGGGATGGCGGCAGGGGCGGAGTTGTCCAACGATATCAGCACGTTGTCGCAGAATGAGCGAGATCGGCGGGCGGCGATGCTGTATAATCAGCGCGCGCGGCCGGCGGCGGAGGGTGGATTGCTGCTGATTCCGCCGGGCTGAGGCCTTTCCGGACCGGCGGGGGCGCCGCGCTCCAGCTTTTTCGTTCGCAATTCACTGAGTGCTTGCTTGACGCCGCTTGGCATTTTGCCGGGCGGCGTTTTTTTGTGAACTGATGTAAATTCTTTCTTAATTGCTACTGCAATCCCTACCGAACGGTTGCTTTTCGTCCGCACAACGATCTAAGGTTCGCTTTATTAGACGTTCCTTACAATCCTGTTTCCACCCCGCTGGGATCGGAACTGATTGGAAGGGAGGTCCCGCCGGCGGCAAAATCAGCGTGCCGCATCCTGTTTGCCGACCCGGTCGCATTTCACGCCGCCGCACCGCCTGAGCCTGGTTTTCAACACCTTTCTTTTCCCCCCATTCCTTTTCAGAAGGCTGCGGCCTTTAACCAGTTGTTGATTTTTCTACGGCATTTCTCCGCTGAAGCCTTGCTTCACGCGGCCAAAAAATGGGCTGACATCATGTACCGCACCATCTGGTCCTACTACTTCATCACCGGGCTGCTCAGCCTCACCGCCGGCGTGCCGGTGATGGATGACTGGGCATCCGCCCTGATCCCGCAGATGGGCGATGCGGCCTGCCGGGTTGGTGGCAGCGCTGCCGCGCTGACCCGGGCCGATGTGTCGCTGTGCTTTGCTGCGGGCTTCAACGAAATCCGGGCGCTGGCCGGGCTGGGGTTCGACGTGTTGTTCAGTGCGCATGGCGGCATGCCGGTCGCTGGTTGGCTGCAGGTGGCTGACGTGCTGGTCATCATGGTTGGCGTGGTGGCCGCGGCGATTGCGCTGATCTGGGTCTGGGCGAATGGCATGACCCGGCTGGCCTCGATGTCGATGACCGGGACCTACACGCTGTTCCGGGCGGTCAGCATGGCGCTGGAGCGTCGCGGGTATCGGGCCTGAACTATCGCAGGGCGGCGAAGAAATCCCGCAGCAACGCCGCCGACTCGCGCTCGCACACCCCGCCGACCACCTCTGGCCGATGCTGCGCGCCGGGTGCGGCGTAGATGCGCGGGCCGTGCTCCACCCCGCCGCCCTTGGGGTCATAGGCGCCGAACACCAGGCGACGGATGCGGAACAGCCCGATCGCCGCCGCGCACATCGGGCACGGCTCCAGCGTCACCACCAGGTCGCAGCCGGCCAGCCGCGTAGAACCGATCGCGCGTGCCGCGGTGCGCAGGGCGAGGATTTCGGCATGGGCCGTCGCGTCGTGATCGGCCTCCGTTTGGTTGCCGGCGCGCGCCAGGACGCGGCCGGCGGGGTCCAGTACTACGGCACCGACCGGCACTTCGCCGCGCGCTGCCGCCGCGCGGGCCTCGTCGAGCGCCATCTCCATGGGGGCCTGCATCATCGCCATCCTTGCCTCAGCCGGGTACCGGGGGGTAGCAACACGCCATGAGCACTTTCAAGCGGCCGGTCATCGGCGTGACACTCGATAGCGAGAAGCCCGGCGGGTATTCGAAATACCCCTGGTACGCGCTGCGCACCAACTATCTCGACGCGATTGCCGCCACCGGGGGGTTGCCGATGGCGCTGTCGCATGACGCCGGGCTGGCCGAGGCGTTCCTGGATCATATC
>JANXSA010000465.1 GCA_025352915.1 Rhodospirillales bacterium
CCTCAAGACCCGGGTGCAGTTCGGCAAGCCGATCGGCAGCTTCCAGGCGCTGCAACACCGGGCGGCTGACCTGAAGATCCAGGTTTCCCTGTCGCGCGCCAGCGTCGAGAGCGTCGCCGCAGCGCTGGATAATGGCTTGTCCGGCCCCGCCCGCCTCGCCGCCGTCTCGCGCGCCAAGGCGCGTGCGAGCGAATCCGGCATGGTGGTGTGCCGTCAGGCGATCCAGCTCCATGGCGGCATCGGCTATACCGACGAGGCCGATCCCGGGCTGTTCCTGCGCAAGGCGATGGTGCTTGCCAACCTTTACGGTTCGGCCGGGTTGCATCGCGGACGCTTCGCAGCACTCGCGGTGGACGGCGAGGAAGCCTGATGCTCGACATCGCGCGCGACGGGGCCACGCTGGTTCTGACCATGAACGAGCCCGCGCGGCGCAATGCGCTGTCGATGGATATGCGCCAGCGCTTCATCGAGGCGCTGGAGGCGGCCGAGGGCGATGCCGGCATCCGCGCCGTGGTGATCACCGGCGCCGGCGGGCAGTTCTGTGGCGGCGGCGATATCACCGGCATGGACGTGGCCGATTTCGGTGCCGGGCGCGAGCGCTTTCGGCTGACCCACAAGCTGGTCCGCTTGCAGCTGGAAAGCGCCAAGCCGTTTGTTGCTGCCGTCGAAGGCTGGGCGGCCGGGGCGGCGGTGGGGCTGGCGATCGGCTGCGACACCGTGGTGGCGGCGGCGGGCGCGCGGTTTGTGACGCCGTTCGTGCGCATTGGCCTCATCCCGGACTACGGCTTGCTGCACACCCTGCCACGGCGGATTGGCGAGGGGCGGGCGCGGAACATGTTTCTTTCGGCCGAGCCGGTCGATTCCGCCGAGGCGTTGCGGATCGGGCTGGTGGACCAGGTGGTGCCGGATGGCACGGCTCTGGAGCATGCCTTGGTGCGGGCGCGCAAGCTGGCCGAGGGGGCGCCGCAGGCGATTGCGATGACGCGCTCGATTTTGGTGCGCGGGCTCGTTGAGGCGTTGGAGTGGGAGCGGACCGGGCAGGCGGCGCTGTTCCTGACCGCGGATCATGCCGAGGGCAAGGCGGCGTTTTTGGGCAAGCGCCGCCCGGTGTTCAAGGGAGTTTGACGATGGACGCGGTCACGCAACCCGAAGACCTCAACCTGCTGGACGACGACAGTTTTCGCGTGCTGGTGCGCGGCTGGATCGAGGCGAATTATCCTGCCGAACTGCGCAACCCGCCGAAGCGGCTGCATTGGCGGGAGTGCAATGTCTGGTACTTCAAGCTGGCCGAGCAGGGCTGGCTGTGCCCGTCCTGGCCGCGCGAGCATGGCGGCATGGGCCTGTCCGCCGGCAAGCAGATCATCATGGTCGAGGAATACGAGCGGCACGGGGTGGCGCGGACCAATGACCATGGGATTCTCATGGTCGGGCCGCTGCTGATCGCGCACGGGACGCCGGAGCAACGGGACTTCTTCCTGCCGAATATTCTCGCCGGTCAGCATATCTGGTGCCAGGGCTATAGCGAGCCGAATGCGGGATCGGACCTGGCGTCGCTGCGCACCGAGGCGGTGGCGGATGGCGAGGACTGGATCATCAACGGCTCGAAGATCTGGACCACGCTGGCCAACGACGCCAATTGGATCTTTTTGCTTGTCCGCACCGACAAGAATGCCAAGAAGCAGGAGGGGATTTCGTTTCTGCTGGTGCCGATGGATTTGCCGGGGATCACGGTGCGGCCGATCTGGACGATCGATTTGCATGACGAGTTTTGCGAGGTGTTTTTCGACAATGTCCGGGTGCCGCGCAAGTGGACGGTGGGCGCGGTCAACCAGGGCTGGACGATGGCCAAGTCGTTGCTCGGCCATGAGCGGATTTATCTCGGTTCGGCGAAGCTTTCGCAATACGCGCTGGAGCGGCTGAAGACGCTGGCGGAGCGGATGGGGGTGAGCGAGGAGCCGGATTTCGTTGAGCGCTATACGCGGCTGCGGCTGGAGATTGCCGACCTCAAGAGCCTGCATGCGACTTATGTGGATGTGGTGCGGCGGGGCGAGGAGTTGGGGCCGGATGTTTCGATGCTGAAGGTGATCCAGACCGAGCTGTTCCAGAAGATCACCGATACCATGCTGGATGTGGCCGGGGAGAATGCCGGGCTGCTGGAGCCGATGGAGGGCAACCGGGAATTGAACCCGTCCGGCCTGTTCCTGCAGGCGCGACCGGCGACGATCTATGGCGGGTCGAACGAGATCCAGCGCAATATTCTGGCCAAGAATGTGCTGCGGCTGCCGGGGTGATGGTATTTATTCCGATAACGGAATGATATCGGCGCAATTCGACTAGGCATTGCCGGTTCGTCGAAATTTGACGAAGGGCGGCAGGAAGGGCAGCGGGCGCGGCTTGCGTTGGGGCAGCAGCGGCAGAAGGGCGGGTTTGGGCGCGCGCGGCGGCTTGGGTGGTTTGGCCGGGCGCGGCTTTCTAGGCCGGGGCGGCAGTTGCAGCGCGGGCGGCAGGTCGACGCCGAGGAGGCGGCAGAGCGGGCGCAGGGTGCGCGCGGCGCCGGGGGAGCGGGCCAGGGTTTCGGCGACGCCGGGTGTTTGCAGCAGATAGTTGAGCTGGCTGCCGAAGCCGGCGGCCCGGTAGCCGAGCTTGATGATCAGCCAGAGCCGGCGGGACGGGATCGGCATGACGGCGGCGCCGTTCGGCTCGGTGAGCGGCCTTGTGGCGCGCGGGCAGGTGCGGGGTGCGCGCAGGCGCGGCAGGTGGCCGGCGGCGAGATGGGCGAGCAGGCGGGCCAGGCGCTGGCGCGAGCGAGAGACACGGTTCCATAGCGGCACGGTGGTGCTGCCGAGGATGCGGAAGCTGGCGGCGATCAGCAGGAGAACGAACGCAAGGATGGTGTCAAGGCGCTGGGTCAGTTCGGACGGGGCCATTTCCGATTGCGCCGGCGGGTTAATGTTCATGATACGTTCCTATCATGCCCCGGCGGAGGGTGCAAGGAAAAAATATCACCAAATTGCCCGGCATGAGTGATTTCCGTCGCTGGGCGGTTCGGCACCCGCGCGGTAGAGAGTGCTATGGTGCGGCGACCATCCGGCCGCGCTGACAACGAGGCGCTGATGCCGCGAAACAGCCATGAACACAAAGCCGCCGGCCCGACACCTGGACAGGGCGGGTTTCCGGTCGTGTGCGTCGGCGGCTCCGCCGG
>JANXSA010000203.1 GCA_025352915.1 Rhodospirillales bacterium
GTCACCGTCCGCTGCGTGCTGGCAGCCAAACTACCCGTGCACCCGATCTTACGGATGGGGTGAGCAATTACTGAGATTGTGCTCGGGGTCATCTTACTGTTACTGCTAGTGGGAGAGGGATCAGTGATTGATGTGCTGAAGCGGCTGCTGGGTAGCTGATGTGTATCAACCGAAGTCGAGATGCGCGGTACAGTTGCCTATCTGACGGTGGTGTTCGCGTGCGCTACCTTTCACAACGCTGAAGCCGGCTGTAGTGATGCCGCAGAGCAGCGGATTGACATTGCCTCGGCTTACAGAGGCATTAAAGGGGCATAGGACGATCGCCTGAGCTTACCGAGTGCCCTGAGTGCGGACGCGCAATGATACTCCGTAACGCTCGAAAAGGGCGTAACGCGGGCGGCCAGTTCTGGGGCTGCCAGGGCTATCCGGCTTGCCGAGGAGTGCGTGACGCCGGCGCGAACACTGAGGGACACGACGAAGGTTCTGATGGCGGCCACACGTCCTATTCGTCCGGGATGACTGTGATCGGGTGGTGTGGCATCCCCAGCCAGCCTCGTTACCAAGCCCGGCGCACCGCCCCTCGGGTGTTCCACGGTTGGGTCTCGGAGCAAGTTCAGTGTATGGTTTGGGCGCAGGAGTTGCCAGCGCAGGGCTGCACGCAATTATGTTCTGAAGAGCCATAAAATTTGCAACACGCTATTTCACAATGACCGGCGCTTCGCACTCCCTGGAATTTTATGGCTGGGCAACGCCGAATTCGCAGCGGGTGTCGATAATGCTGGAGGAGCTGGGCCTAACTTATGAGTCCCATAGCGTGAACATTCGCGCCCGCGCGCAGTTTACGCCGGAGATTCTAGCCCTGAACCCCTACGGCAAAATCCCAATCCTGGTAGAGCATCGGGCCGCAGCACCACCGCTGGTGCTGTTCGAATCCGGCGCGATCCTTTTGCATCTGGCCGAGGCGCATGGCCGGTTCCTGCCGGCCGGTGGCGACGCGCGGGCCGCGACGCTGTCCTGGCTGATGGTGGCACTTACCTCGCTCGGCCCCTTCACCGGGCAGGCGCATCACTGGACCGAACTCGCCGCCGAGCAGCCGGGCGTGGCCCAGAGCCATACGGTGGCGCTGGTGACACGGGTCTATCGCCTGCTGGACGCCAGGCTGGCGCAGGTGCCCTATCTTGCCGGTACTGCCTATTCAGTGGCTGACATCGCCGCCTATCCCTGGATCGCGAAGCACGGCTGGGCGTGGCAGGAACTGGCGGACTACCCGGCACTCGCCGCGTGGTTTGCCGCTGTCGGCGCCCGCCCGGGGGTGAGGGCCGGCATGCTGGTGCCGCCGGGTGCGCGACTGGAATAGCAGGATCGAAGGAAATGCCGCGATGACACATCTCGCCCGGCTCGCCACCATCGCCTTTGGCCTGGCCATCGTCGCCGGCGGTGCCGCGGCGCAGCCGGACTCCCACCGGGTGCTGCGCGTGGTGCCGAACGCCGACCTGCAGACGCTCGATCCGATCGTCACCACTGCTGGCGTCGTGACCAGCCACGGGCACATGATCTACGATCAGCTGTTCGGCCGCGACGGCGCCCAGCGGCCGCAGCCGCAGATGGTCGAGGCCCACGACGTCTCGCCCGACGGCCTGGTCTGGCGGTTCACCCTGCGCGAGGGGCTGGCTTTTCATGACGGCGCGCCGGTGACCGGCGAGGACGTGGTGGCGTCGCTGCGCCGGTGGGGCGCGCGCGATCCGCATGGCCGGCAGATCATCCAGATCACCGAGAGCCTCGCCGCCGCCAACGCGCGGACAATCGTATGGCACCTGCGCCGGCCCTACGGCCTGATGCTCGATGCGCTGTCCAAGCCCGCCGGCAACATGCCCGCGATCATGCCGGCGGGCATCGCCGCGACCGATCCGTTCAAGGCAGTGCAGGAGACAGTCGGCAGCGGACCCTTCATTTTCGAGCGCGCCGAATGGGTGCCGGGCAGCCGTGTGGTCTATCGCCGCAACCCGGCCTACCGTCCCCGCGGCGAACCCGCCGAGGGCACCGCCGGCGGCAAGCACGTCTTCGTCGATCGCGTGGAATGGCTCAACATCGCCAATGCGCAAACCGTGGCTCTGGCGCTGATCCAGGGCGAGGTCGACTACGTCGAGACGCCCGGCGTGGATTTCCTGCCGATGCTGACCGGCCGTGGCGTCCGCACCCTGCGCACCAACACGCTCGGTGCGCCGGGCATCATCCGGATGAACCACATCCATCCCCCGTTCGACGATGTGCGGGCCCGCCAGGCGCTGTTGCTGCTGGTCAACCAGCGGGAGTTCCTGCAGGCGATGTTCCCAGACGAATCGCTGACCCAGGTCTGCCACAGCTTCTTCGTGTGCGGCTCGCCGCAGGAGACCAACGCCGGCGTGCCGCCCGGGCTGGGCGCGAGCCCCGATCGCGCGCGCGCGCTGTTGCGGGAGAGCGGATACGACGGTCGCCCCATGGTGATCATGGACCCCACCGACAATCCGTTCATGCATGCCGCAACGCTGGTGCTGGCGCAGCAGATGCAGGCGATCGGATTTCGCACCGATGTGCAGGCGACCGATTTCGCCACCATGGCCACCCGTCGCGCCATCCGCAAGCCGCCGCAGGAAGGCGGCTGGGACATCGGGCTGACCTTCTGGAACGGGCTCGGTGCGTCAGACCCGGTGGGCAACGTGCCGATGCAGGCCTCGTGCGAAAAGGCCTGGCCAGGCTGGCCCTGCGACGCCGCGCACCAGGCGCTGATCGACGCGTATCCCTATGCCCCGACCGCGGGCGAACGCCGGCGAATCCTGGACGAATTGCAGACCAGCGCCTATCGGATCGTGCCCTATGTGCCGTTTGGCCAGTGGTTCCTCCCGGTCGCCCACAGCCCCCGCCTCACAGGCGTGCTGTCGATGCCCGGCATCATCGTGCACTGGAACATCCGTAAATCACTCCGCTGACGCAGATGGGGAGGAATTATTGCTCCCCCTGGACGGGGCATATTCGGCCAATCGGTTCCTGCGGTCGCCACTGCCGCCATGGGCTGCTGGATTTACACATCCCAAAACCAACACCATCCAGGCATGGAGAAGTGGCTCGGGAAATTCGGACAGCCCGATAGGTGAATTTCCTGCCTGACAGC
>JANXSA010000526.1 GCA_025352915.1 Rhodospirillales bacterium
GTCGATCATGCGGCTGTTGGACGAGCCGGCGCGGATTGTGGGCGGGAGCATTGAGTTTCGCGGGCGGGACCTGGCGTTGCTGGATGAGGCGGGCATTCGCGCGGTGCGCGGGCGCGAGATCGCGATGGTGTTCCAGGACCCGATGACGTCGCTGAACCCGGTGCTGCGGATTGCCAAGCAGCTGGTGGAGGCAATGACGGCGCATGGGCGGTTTACGCCGGCGGCGGCACGGGCGCGGGCGATTGATCTGTTGCGGCGGATGGGGGTGGGGCGGGCGGAGAGTGCAGTAGATTCGTATCCGCATCAGTTTTCCGGGGGAATGCGGCAGCGGGTGATGCTGGCGATGGGGTTTTCCAACGAGCCAAGCTTGCTGATTGCCGATGAGCCGACGACGGCACTGGATGTGACGATTCAGGCGCAGATTCTGGAGTTGCTGCGGGAGTTGAATCGCGATCTCGGCACGGCGGTGATTCTGATCAGCCATGATCTCGGCGTGATCGCCAATGTCTGTTCGCGGGTGCTGGTGATGTACGCCGGCGAGGTGGTGGAGGAGGGAGCGCCGGAGGATTTGCTGTCCGATCCCCGCCATCCCTATACCTGGGCGCTGTTGCATGCGGCGCCGCGGATTGATGCGGAGGCGACCGACCGGCGGTTGACGACGATTGATGGGCAGCCGCCTGATCCGCGGGCCTGGCCGGAGGGGTGCCGGTTTCGGGCGCGGTGTCCGTTTGCGGTCGACAAGTGTGGCGAGCATCCCGCCCTTCTGCCAATCGATGCGACGAGGGCGGCGCGGTGTTGGGTGACGCAGGAGGGGGGAAGGCTGCATACGCCGGCGCGGCGGCATGGCGAGGTGGCGGTACCTGTGGCGGTCGAAGCGCCGGTGCCGTTGCTGGAAGTTGTTGAGGTGAGCAAGCATTTTGTGCTGCCGAAGGAGGGGTATTTCGCCAAGGCGCGGGTGTTGCGGGCGGTAGATGGCGTCAGCCTTTCGGTCAATCGCGGGGAGACGGTTGGGCTGGTGGGCGAAAGCGGGTGCGGCAAGTCAACCTTGGCGCGGCTGGTGACACGGCTGCATGAGCCGACGACGGGGAAGATCGTATTCGCCGGAACCGATATTACCCATGCGACGCAGGGGCAAATTCGGCCGTTGCGGCGGCGGATGCAGATGATCTTTCAGGACCCCTATGCCTCGCTGAACCCGCGCATGCAGGTATCGGAGATTCTGGCGGGGCCGTTGCTGCTGCATGGGATTGTGGCGGATGCCGGCGCGGCGCGGGTGCGGGTGGCCGAATTGTTGGACCTGGTTGGGCTGCCGGCGGCGTCCGCTCAGCGGTTTCCGCATGAGTTTTCCGGCGGGCAGCGGCAGCGGATTTCGATTGCGCGGGCGTTGGCGGTGGGGCCGGACCTGGTGGTGGCGGATGAGCCGGTCTCGGCGTTGGACGTGAACATCCAGGCGCAGATCATCAACCTGATGGTCGATCTGCAGGAGCGGCTGGGGCTGACGTACCTGTTCATCGCGCATGACCTGGCGGTGGTGCGGCATGTCTGTGATCGGATCGTGGTGCTGTATCTCGGCCGCGTGATGGAGGTGGCGCGCAGTGCCGACCTGTTCACCCGGCCGCTGCATCCGTACACGCGGACGCTGATTTCCGCCGCACCGGTGCCGGACCCGCGCGTCGAACGCGCGCGGCGGCATGTGCCGATGAAGGGCGAGGCGCCGAGTGCGGCGAACCTGCCGAGCGGGTGCCGGTTCCGCACCCGCTGTCCGATCGCCGAGGCGATTTGCGCCGCCCAGGAACCCCCGCTAATCCAGGGCGCGCAGGGCCAGCTGGTGGCCTGTCACTTCCCCGGAAAGCCGCTGCCCACATGACCGATACGCCAAACTGGTCCCGTCGCACCCTGGTTGCCCAGGCGCTTGGCCATATCGATGAGGCCACGCGCGCGGTGGTGCCGCCGATCCATATCGCCACCACCTTCATCCGCGATCCCGACAACCAGTACCGCAGCGGCAATATCTATGGCCGGCCGGACAACGCGACGATCCGCGAGGCCGAGGCGGTGATCGCGATGCTGGAGAATGCCGAGGCGGCGATGGTGCTGGGCTCCGGCATGTCGGCGGCGACAGCGGTGTTCATGGCGTTGCAGCCGGGCGACCATATCGTGGCGTCCTCGGTGATGTACTGGGCGCTGCGCTATTGGCTGTTGAACGATGCCGCCGTGTGGAAGCTGGAGGTGGACATCGTCGACACCACCGACCTCGATGCCGTGCGCGCCGCCATCATTCCGGGCCGGACCAAGCTGGTGTGGCTGGAAACGCCGTCCAACCCGCTGTGGAGCATCACCGATATCCGGGCGGTGGCGGACATCGCCCATGCCGCCGGGGCGCTGGTGGCGGTGGATTCCACCGGCGCCTCGCCGATCCTGACCCGACCGCTGGAACACGGTGCGGACATCGTGATGCATTCGGCGACGAAATACCTGAACGGGCATTCGGACGTCATTGCCGGCGCGCTGGCGACCAACAACGTCGATGCATTCTGGGCGCGGATCAAGCGGGTGCGCGCCACGCTGGGCCAAATCCTCGGGCCGTTCGAGGCGTATCTGCTGATCCGCGGCATGCGCACGCTGGAATTGCGGGTGCGCGCGGCCAGCACCTCGGCGATGGAACTGGCAACGCGGCTGTCCAACCACGCCGCGATTGCCGATGTGCTGTATCCCGGGTTGCCGACGCATCCCGGCCACGAATTGGCCAAGCGGCAGATGCAAGGCGGGTTCGGCGGCATGCTGTCGATCCGGCTGCGCGGGGGCGAGGCGGCGGCGATCAAGGCGGCGGCGCAGGTGCAGCTTTGGAAGCGGGCAACCTCGCTGGGCGGGGTGGAAAGCCTGATCGAGCATCGGGCGTCGATCGAGGGGGCTGGGTCGCCCTGCCCCACCGATCTGCTGCGGCTTTCGACGGGGATCGAGGATGTGGAGGATCTCTATGGCGATCTGGTGCAGGCGATGAAGTGAGGAAGAATCTTCTTTTTGTGAACAAAAAGAAGCAAA
>JANXSA010000571.1 GCA_025352915.1 Rhodospirillales bacterium
CACACCGGCACCCCCCACACCGGCACCCCGCGCCCTCTGCCTGCCCAACGCCGTATCCCCGCACCCAGATTCCGGCTGTCGCACCGCCCGCCCAGCGCCGGGGCGCGGATAATCATCGGCGTCCACATAGCCGCAAGATCCTGCCCAACCGCGGCGTCACGCAGCGCAATCCCGCGATCCACGCCACCGGACCGCGTGCCCCTCCACCACATCCGCCGCCGCAAGCCGCCATGGCGCCTGCTTTCGACAGCGCCTCGGATCGTCGCGCCCGACCATGCTTTAATTGTTTTGATGTCGTAACAATAATCCACAATCCGGCGGCGTTCCTAGTGTTGCCTCCCGCCCTCGTGGCACCCTCGCCACTGACCAAAAAAAAGCCGCCAAAGTGCCCAAGAACGGCGCCCAGCGCGCCACCTACGCCGAAGGTGAACCACTGGCGCGAGATGCGCTCAAAGAGCGTCGAATACTGGATGATGGATAACGGCCGCATCGCCCGCTGGGACGCCACCATCACCGCCTGGCCAATCGCCGCTTGACAGCGGCCCGCCATTGCCCAAACATCCGCCCATGCAAGCCGCACGCCCCACCAACCGATTTTGGTACCGCTGGTACATTCTGGCGGTCTAGGTCTGCGCGCATAACGCACTCACCAAAGCCGCCACCCCCTGGCGGCTTTCGCGTTTCTGCACTTCCGAGCGACACGAAACCCCCAGGGCAAGGCGGCTCCCAAACAAGGAGCAAGCTCATGTCCGACGATTTCCCCCGTTCTGATGACTATGACGTCCTCACCGGCCCCGCCACCCCGCCGCAGCCGAAGCGACAGGTGCAACATGTCCACGCGTAACCTGACGGCGTCGACACAAGCCGCCGACTGGTTCCCCGCCTCCTGGCGCGCGCGCCCGGCCCACCAGATGCCCACCTATCCCAACGCCGAAGCCCTCGCCGCCGCCGAAGCCAAGCTCAGCACCTCCCCCCCCTTGGTCTTCGCCGGTGAGGCCCGCTCGCTGACCACCGCCCTCGGCCGCGTGGCACAGGGCAAAGCCTTCCTCCTCCAAGGCGGCGACTGCGCCGAATCCTTCAGCGAGTTCAACGCCAACCTGATCCGCGACACCTTCCGCACCATCCTGCAAATGGCCGTCGTCCTCACCTACGGCGCCGCCACCCCGGTGGTGAAACTCGGCCGCATGGCCGGCCAGTTCGCCAAGCCACGCTCCGCGGATACCGAAACCATCAACGGCGTCGAACTGCCCAGCTACCGCGGCGACATCATCAACGGCCCCGACTTCACCGCAGCCGACCGCATCCCCGATCCCGCCCGGATGCGCGAGGCCTACTACCAGTCCGCCGTCACCCTGAACCTCCTGCGCGCCTTCGCCCAAGGCGGTTTCGCCGACCTCCGCCGCGTCCACCAATGGAACCGCGACTTCGTCGCCAACTCCCCCCTCGGCCCGCGCTACGAGGACATCGCAAGACGCATCGACGAAAGCCTCGCCTTCATGGCCGCCTGCGGCCTGTCCAACCAGCCGCAACTGGCCGAAACCGATTTCTGGACCAGCCACGAAGCCCTCCTCCTCCCCTACGAAGAAGCACTGACCAGAACCGACAGCCTCACCGGCGGCGCCTATGCCTGCTCCGCCCACATGCTGTGGATCGGCGAACGCACCCGCCAGCCCGACGGCGCCCACGTCGAATTCTTGCGAGGTGTCGGCAACCCGATCGGCCTCAAGGTCGGCCCAACGATGACGCCCGACGAACTGCTCAGCCTCTGCCGAACCCTCAACCCCAACAACACCCCCGGCCGCCTCACCCTGATCACCCGCATGGGCGCCGAGAAACTCGCCGCAACCCTCCCCGGCCTGCTCCGCGCCGCCAAATCCGACGGTCAAAACCTCGTCTGGTGCTGCGACCCCATGCACGGCAACACCATCAAGGCGACCAGCGGCTACAAGACCCGTGCCTTCGATGCCATCCTCGCCGAACTCGCCGCCTTCTTCGCCGCCCACCGCGCCGAAGGCACCCACCCCGGCGGCATCCACATCGAAATGACCGGCAAGGACGTCACCGAATGCACCGGCGGCGCCCAGGAAATCGGCGATAACGACCTCGCCGCCCGCTACGACACCCTCTGCGATCCCCGCCTCAACGGTGCCCAGGCCCTCGAACTCGCCTTCCTGGTCGCCGAGGAACTCAAGTCTGCCCGGGCTTGAAGCGGTACCCTGCCGGTGTCACAACCGGCAGGGCGAACTGCCGCCGCTGGGACAAAAGATGATCCGCCCACCCTTCCCCCGCGCCATCGCCGCCGTGATCTTCGACATGGACGGCACCCTGCTCGATACCGAGAGCGTCTACGTCCGCACCTTCATCGAAACCGCCGGCGACATGGGCCACCCGATCAGCCACGATTTCCTGCACACCCTGATCGGCCTGCCCGGCGGCGAGTTCCAGAAGAACCTGCGGGCAAAACTCGGCGAGGACTTCCCCTACGCCGAGCACCGCGCCCGCTACCTGGTCCGCCGCAACGAAATCCTCGCCGACGGCGTGCCGATCAAACCCGGCGCGCTCGAACTGCTCGACCACCTCGAAGCCACGGGCACACCGATGGCCATCGCCACCGCCGCCACCCGCGAAAACGCCGAGGAACATTTGCGCCGCTCCGGCCTGCGCGCCCGCTTCGGCGTCGTGCTGACCCGCGACGATGTCCAGAATTCCAAGCCCAAGCCCGACCTGTTCCTCGCCGCCGCCGCCGGCATCGGCATCGCGCCCGCCGCCTGCGTCGCCATCGAAGACTCGCATAACGGCGTCCGCGCCGCCCACGCAGCCGGGATGATGACGGTGATGGTCCCCGACATCCTCGCCGCCACCGACGAAATCAGCGCCCTATGCGTAACCGTGCTCGACTCCCTGCATGACCTCCGCCGCCTGCTCACCCCGGCTTGATCAGCCGCGATACGACGCATCCACCGAGTCCAGCACGTCCAGCAACCCGGGCCAGGACAGTTCGCCACGATCCAGCGAGAAATCCTCCTCGCTGACCAGCGAACCGAACCACTTCGAGGTCTTCTCGGAAACTGGATACAACGGCGTCCCCCCCGCCAACGCCGCGATCTGCGCCTGGCAGCCGCGTTCCAGCGTGTGCATCAGCCAGAACGCCTCGCCCACTGTCCGCCCACAGACCAACAGCCCGTGATTGCGCATGATCAGCGCCTTGTACTGCCCCATGTCGCGCGCCAGCGCCGCCCGGCCGCCGATCTCCTCGGCCATGGCGTCGATGTCGTGGTAGCCGATAT
>JANXSA010000579.1 GCA_025352915.1 Rhodospirillales bacterium
ACCGATGCCTCGAAAGTGGCGTTGGTGCACCTGATGGCCCGGCTACGGCTGGGCGGGTTTGTGTTGTTGGATACGCAATTCGTCACCAGCCATCTCGGCCGGTTCGGGGCGATTGAGATTTTCCGGGATCGCTATAAGCAGCTTCTGGCCGAGGCGCTGGAGGTTCCGGCGATCTGGATGGCCAGTCCGGATCGGGAGGTCT
Organism: Rhodospirillales bacterium; assembly: GCA_025352915.1. Classification (GTDB taxonomy): domain Bacteria; phylum Pseudomonadota; class Alphaproteobacteria; order Acetobacterales; family Acetobacteraceae; genus CAMDGX01. Next base: position 203 of record JANXSA010000579.1, read on the forward strand.
TGGCCGGGGCGATCCGGGGGCTCTCGAAAGAGCGATTTGACGATCGGGCGGGCGGGTGAAAGTTTGCGCCGGCCAGAGGGAGATCGGGTCATGACACGAGGCATTCTTGGCGGGTTGATGGCGGTGATGATCCTGGCACCGGCGATGGCCCAGGAGCGGCCGGCGATTTTGCCGACGCGGGATGTGGCGGTGACCTATCGCGCTTCCGGGCCGGTGCAGGGACAACAGCGGGAACAGGAGTTGAAAGTGGCGTTCACCGCCGGGGGGAAACTGATGCGGGTGGAGGGCATCGGCGGCGGGCCAGGGGCCGGGGCTTATGTCATCGTCGACCATACGGCGCAACGGATGACGATGGTGATGGCGGAGGACCGGCGGTTCATGGAGATGCCGGTGAACAATGCGTTTTCGCGCGGGTTCCTGGTGTCGGACACGATGAAGTTCGTGCGCCGGGGCGGGGAGTCGGTGGCCGGGGTGAAGTGTACGGTGTGGGACATCACTTCGGCGGATGGCAACGGGAATGCCTGTATCACCGAGGACGGGGTGATGCTTCGGGGCAACGGGATCGACGGCAAGGGGGCGATTGTGGCGACGGCGGTGGCGTATGGGCCGCAACCGGCGGCGAATTTCAAGCCGCCGACGGGGTTTTCCAAAATTGAGATGCCAGTGGGGCTGTCGCCGGGGGGTGGGCCGCCCCGGCGGTAGGGTGTCACGTTGGCGGGGACGGCGAGTCGTTCGGGGGTAGGTGGAGCGACGGCGATGCCCTGGAAAGACCCGGCTGGAAAGTTCTCGTGGCTGAAGGCGGCGGTGTTCGTCTTTGCGCTGTATCCGGCGTTGTGGCTGGTCGGGCGATGGTTCGTGGGCGATCTTGGGGCGCGGCCGTTGACCGAGGCGATCCATCGCAGCGGGGACTGGTCGGTGCGGTTTCTGGTGTTTGCGTTGGCGGTGACGCCGGCCCGCGCCGTGTTGGATTTTCCACGGGTTTTGCTGCTGCGGCGGATGCTGGGGGTGGCGGCGGCGTTGTATGCGGGGCTGCATCTGTTGCTGTATGTTGCCGATCAGAAATGGAATTTGTGGGCGGTCGGTAGCGAGATCGTGTTGCGGTTCTATTTGACGGTCGGGTTTGTCACCTTGCTGGGGCTGGCGGCGTTGGCGTGGACGTCGACGGACGGGTGGCAGAAGCGCTTGCGGGCGCGGTGGAAGAAGTTGCATCGCTGGGCGTATGGGCTGACCGCTTTGGCGCTGTTTCACTATGCGCTGCAGGCGAAGATCAATGCAGTGGACGCGATATTCTGGTTCGGGCTGTTCGCCTGGCTGATGCTATGGCGGGGTTTGCCGCGCGGGCATCAGGGGCGGTTGGGGTCGTTGGTGGCGATGACGGTGGCGGCGGGGGTTTTGACGGCGGTGGTCGAGGTCGGCTGGTATGGGCTGGCGACGAATGTGCCGGTGGGGCGGGTGTTGCAGGCGAATCTGGGGTTTGACCCCGCGGTGCGGCCGGCTTCGCAGGTCATGGTGCTGGGGCTGGTGGTGGCCGGGCTGGCGGCGCTCAGGCGGATGCGGCGGCGGCGGCCATCAGTTGCGTAATCGGAACTATTACGGCGTGTGCTGGCGGTTCAGGCGGGGCGTGGTTTTTTCGTGAAGTTCATGAACGGCATCGGGCGCGGGCGGCGCTGGGGATAGAGCGGCAGCAGGGGGGGCAGCGGCGCTGGTTTGGGGCGGGGCGGCTTGATGGGTTTGGGGCGCGGTGGGGCGGGGGGCGGCTGGAGGATGGCCGGCAGGATGATGCCGAGGAGGCGGGCGAGCGGGCGCAGGGTGCGGGCGGCCGCGGCGCGGGCGCGCGGCGGGGCGGCGGCGAGCATGGCAAGGGTTTCCGGCTGGTCCAGGAGGTGCTGGAACTGGGCGGCGTAGCCGGCGGCGCGGTAGCCGAGCTTGGCGATCAACCAGAGCTTGCCGCGCGGCAGGTATGGCGTGGGCGGGCCGCCTTTCTGGCCCAGGCGCGGCGCGCGCATGCGCGGGAAGCGGCCGGCGGCCAGGGCGGCGAGAAGGCGGAGCAGGCGGTTGCGGGCGCGGGTGATGCGGGTATGCAGCGGCCAGGTGATGGCGCCGAAGAGGGGGAGGTGGTTGGCGATGAGCTGGAGCAGGGGGGTGAAGATGGCGGCGAGTGCGCAGGCGAAGGCTTCCACCCCTTGTGGGGGGGAGGTGGCCGGGGTGGCGGGGTGGTGAGCAAGAGACATGTGAATATATATAGCTAACGCATAGACGATATTCAAGAGAAATTTTTCGTTGATAGAGAATTTTTTTCGAACCGGGCATTGGCTGGGGGAGTGGAGAAAGCAAGTAAGGAAGCGTGGGTCCTTCGCTTCGCTCAGGATGACGGTGGGTAAGGTTGACCGTTGTTTTGGCTGCGTGTGGCGTGGTCGGAAGGAAGCGTGGATTGCTTCGCAAGGGCTCGCAATGACGGGGTTGATGGGGCCAGGTCTGGCGAGACAGCGGGCGTTCAAGTGAGTTGAGTTGATGACGATGGGTAGTGTTCTGGGACGACC
>JANXSA010000610.1 GCA_025352915.1 Rhodospirillales bacterium
TGACGATCAGCCTGCGCCGGACGAACCCCGCCCTCGCCACCGGTGGTCGGACGCACCGAACCCTGACGATCCGACTGCGCCGGACGAACCCCGCCCTCGCCACCCGTGGTCGGACGAACCGAACCCTGGCGATCGGCCTGCGCCGGACGAACCCCGCCCTCCCCGCCGGTGGCCGGACGAACCGCGCCCTGGGCATCGCCCTGGGTCGCGCGCACTCCGGCCGGCGGCGTGGCCTGGGCAAACGCCCCGCCAGTCATGGAAATCGCCAGGGTCACCGTCAGTGCCGTGGCGGCAAACAAATTGAACTTACGCATCGGTCTCTCTCCTCGAGTATGTTGCCGTTGCAGGCTTTCGACACTCAGGAGACCCGGCCGGCGAGAGACGTAACAGCCCGGAATATAGAATTTTCCGAACCCCTCTTCACCGGCCGCGACCGCGTGCCGCCACCCACTACCAGACCTACGCGGCTGGCCGGCTCGTGGATGCGCAGCGGCGATGAATTTCAGCTAGGCAGCAGCGGCCAGCTTCTGCCCAAGCGCGAACATCACGCTCTCGAACATCTCGGTGGTCAGCCGCCCGGTATTCGTGTTGTAGCGCGACACATGATACGAATTCGCCAGGATCAGCCCATCGGGCAACTCATGCATCGCACCATGGCGAAACCGGATCCGCGACGGCGGAATCCCGCACGCCTTCAGCACCGCGGCATGTGCCAGCACCCCCAGCGCCAGCACCGCGCGCAACGACGGCAAAGCCTGCAACTCGCCGCGCAGATACGGGTTGCACGTCGTCACCTCCGCCGGCTCCGGCAAATTCGCCGGCGGCACACAGCGCACCGCATTGGTAATCCGCGTCCCCACCAGCACCAGCCCGTCATCCACACTGGCGCCGTACTCCCCGCGCGCATGGCCAAACCGCAACAACGTCGAATACAGCAACTGCCCCGCGTGATCCCCAGTAAACGGCCGCCCGGTCCGGTTCGCCCCCTTCACCCCCGGCGCCATGCCAACCACCAGCAGCCTGGCATCCGTCGGCCCAAAACTCGGCACCGGCCCATTGAACCAGCCCGGCTCGGCCAGCGCATTCGCCGCCCGATACGCCGCCAGCCGCGGACACAGCGCGCAATCATGCGCCGGCCCGGCAATCACCAAGCCCTCCAGCCGCGCCCCGTCACCATCCTCCGGCACACTCGCAGCGCTGGCCATCCCGCCATCCTCGTGCATCGCCTCATCCGGACGAAGCCGGCTCAACCTGCGGCCGGGGCCGCTACTGTCAATGATTCTCATCCCGGCACCCTGGCCGCGACAAGTTCAAATTCCCTTAAGCCCGCCGAAAAAACCGGCCCTCAAGTCTCGTCATGCGGATCGGCAAACGGCTCCGCCGGCGTCAACCGCACCGGCCCCCGCGCCGGCCGAGGCTCCATCTGCCGCCGCGTGAACTCCGACGCGATCTCCGCAAGCTCCAGGAACTGGTCCGCCTGCCGCCGCAACTCATCCGCCACCATCGGCGGCGATGTCCGGATCGACGACACCACCGACACCCGCACGCCCTTGCGCTGCACCGCCTCCACCAGCCTGCGGAAATCCGAATCGCCGGAAAACAGCACCGCATGATCGATCTTGTCGGCCAGCTCCAGCATGTCGATCGCCAGCTCGATATCCATATTGCCCTTCACCCGCCGCCGCCCGGTGGCATCGGTGAATTCCTTGGCCGGCTTGGTCACCAGGGTATAGCCGTTATACGCCAGCCAATCCGTCAGCGGCTTCAGCGGCGAATACTCCTCGGTATCCAGCACCGCCGAATAGTAGTACGCCCGGATCACATGCGCCTTGCGCCGGAAGAACTCCAACAGGTTGCGGTAATCGACGTCAAATCCCAGGTTACGCGACGCCGAATACAAATTCGCCCCATCGATAAACAGCGCCACGCGCTCGTTCGGCAGAAAATGCACCTCAAACCAACCTTCCAGCCCGACCGGCCGACTCGAATACGCCAAATGCCCCGCGGCCCCAAAGCCCGGCGACCTGCCAACGGGCGGTCCTGGAACGCAGGACAAAAACCAGCCGCAATGTCTGTGACCACCGGCGGCCGCTGTCAAGAAGAGATCAGCCCCGGATACACATTGTCGTGATCCTGATTGCCATCGGCGCAAACCTGCCCAGCCTCCAAGGCCATCACCCCCTGGCCACCTGCCGCGCCGCCGTCGAGGCCCTGCGCAGCCTGCCCGGCCTCACCCTGGCCGCCGTCTCGCACTGGCACACCACCCAAGCCGACCCACCATCCGCCCAACCCGACTACTGCAACGGCGCAGCCCGCCTGCACGGCGACCCCGACCCCGCCTGGCTCCTCGCCCGCCTCCACGCCATCGAAGCCGCCGCCGGCCGAACCCGCTCCCTGCCCAACGCCGCCCGCACCCTGGATCTCGACATCATCGCCATCAACGCCCTGGTCCGCGACACCCCCGACCCGATCCTCCCCCACCCCCGCGCCCACCTGCGCCGCTTCGTCCTCGCCCCCCTGGCCGAAGTGGCGCCCGGCTGGATCCACCCCCGCCTGCACCGCAGCACCGCCGAGCTTCTCGCCGCCCTGCCCCATACCTGGCAGCGCATCGCGGCAAACGGCTTGCACCAAACCCTTCCCCGCCCTATGTAGACGATCCACCCCGCGACTAGCTGGAGGCCGACGCATGGCGCGCGTAACCGTTGAAGACTGCGTTGAGCGCATCCCGAACCGCTTCGAGCTGGTCCTGCTGGCCGCTCAGCGCGCCCGCAACCTCAGCCGCGGCGAGGAAATGACCATCGACCGCGACAACGACAAGAACCCCGTCGTCGCCCTGCGCGAAATCGCCGAAGCCACCATCGGCCTGGACAAGCTCGAAGCCGACCTCCTGAAGTCGCTCTCGCGCGCCCCCGAGCCCGAGCCCGCCGACGAGGAAGTGCTCGACCTCATCCCCACCGAGCAGAACATCTTCGGCCTCCAGGAAATCTCCCCCGAAGAAGAATCCGCCGCCCTGCCATCCGAAACCGGCGACCTGCCCGACGACCTCGAAGCCGCCATCGAAGCCGAACTTGGCGGCCGCCGGCGCTAGGCAGCCGCGCGCCATGGAAAACGGGTGAGCGGCGCCTCCCAACCCGCTGCCAAGGGCCCTGCGCCCACAGCACCCCACCCGCCCAACAGCGCCGGGGCCTCTCCCGCACGCCCGCCTGAAACCCAACCGCCCGCCGACCCAAGCCCCGCCCGCCTGATCGCCCGCATCCGTGCCTACGACCCCGGCGCCGACACCGCCATCATCCAGGCCGCTTTCGACATGGCGGCCGAAGCGCACAAGCTCCAGCGCCGCGACAACGGCGAGCCCTACATCACCCACCCGCTGGCCGTCGCCGAGATCCTCGCCGGCTACCGCCTCGACATCGGCACCATCGCCACCGCCCTGCTGCACGACGTCATCGAAGACACCCCGGTCAACCGCGACCAGTTGACCAAGAAATTCGGCCCGCAAATCGCCGGCCTGGTCGACGGCGTCACCAAGCTCACCCGCCTCGAACTCCAATCCGACCGCACCAAACAGGCGGAAAACTTCCGCAAGCTGATCCTCGCCCTCTCGCGCGACATCCGCGTCCTCCTGGTCAAGCTCGCCGACCGCCTGCACAACATGCGCACCCTCGCCGGCATCCCCAAGCCGGAACGCCGCCAGCGCATCGCCCGCGAAACCATGGATATCTACGCCCCGCTGGCCGAACGCATCGGCATGGACGCGGTCAAGACCGAGTTGCAAACCCTCGCCTTCGCCGCCCTGGACCCCGAAGCCTTCGACACCATCCAGGCCCGCCTCAACTTCCTGCGCGGCCAGGGTGCCGACGTCATCGAGGAAATGCGCGAAGAACTGATCCGCGTCTGCGCCGACTCAGGCGTCACCGCAACCGAAGTCTCCGGCCGCGAAAAATCTCCCTACTCGATCTGGGAGAAAATGCAGCGCCGCAACGTCCAGTTCGAGCAACTCTCTGACATCATGGCTTTCCGGGTTGTCGTCCCGACAAGAGAAGCCTGCTACGCCGCTTTAGGCGCCGTCCACGCCGCATACCCGGTCATCGCCGGCCGCTTCAAGGACTACATCTCAACCCCGAAATCCAACCACTACCAAAGCCTGCACACCGGCGTGACCCTGCGCGAACCGCGCAACCAGAAAATCGAAGTCCAGATCCGCACCCCCGAAATGCACGCCGTCGCCGAAAACGGCGTCGCCGCCCACTGGGTCTACAAAGGCCCCGAAACCGGAACTGAAGCCCCGCGCATGCGCTGGG
>JANXSA010000617.1 GCA_025352915.1 Rhodospirillales bacterium
ACCCCACCAGGGGTCCGAGACCCCTGGACCCTCAACTCTTGCCGAAGGCGCTTAAAGAATGGGGGTCTGGGGCCTCAGGCCCCAGCGGGTCCAGGGCAGAGCCCTCGCCTTGCTTCCCTTGACCCCCACCCTCACCGCCGAAGCCGCGTTCCAGGCGCGTCGCCGCGTCCGCCGTGTGGCCACGCTTGGCTATGGCGCGGTGGTGCTGGTGTTGCTCGCGGTGTCCGCGCGGGTCTCCGAGGTCTATCCCCAGACGCTGATCGACGGCATTCCGCGGGTTGGCGAGTATCTCCACAAGCTGCTGCCGACGTTGAAGGCCGATGCGGTGTTTGCCGGGCCGAAGGTTGAGGGCTCGCTGGCGTTCTGGATGTATCGGCTGGATGCCTGGCTCTGGTTGTTGTTCGAGACCAGCCAGATTGCCGCCCTGGCCACGCTGATGGGCGCGATCGGGGCGGGGCTGGCCAGTTTTCCGGCGGCGGCGAACCTGGCGCCGAACCGGGCGGTGTATCTGGTCTGCCGGCGCACGCTGGAGCTGTTTCGCACCGTGCCGGATATCGTCTATGCGCTGATGCTGGTATGGGCGTTCGGGGTTGGACCGCTGGCGGGGATTTTCGCCATCGCGTTGCATTCCGTGGGGGCACTGGGCAAGCAGTTTGCCGAAGTGGTGGAGAATGCCGACATGCGGCCGTGGGACGGCGTTCGCGCGGCAGGCGGCAATTGGGCGCAGGCGGTGCGCTATGCCATCCTGCCGCAGGTGGCGCCGAATTTTCTGTCCTACGTGCTGTTGCGGTTCGAAATCAATGTGCGCGGCGCCACCGTGATCGGCTTCGTCGGCGCGGGCGGGATCGGACAAGAACTGTATCTGGTGATCAGCCGCAACTACTACGAGGAGATCGGCGCGATCATCCTGCTGATCGTACTGACGGTGATGGCGATCGACCTGATTTCGGAGCGGTGGCGGAACCAGGCCACGGGCGCGCGGGCATGAGTGCAGCGGACATCGCGCGCTACCGCGCCGTGCTGCCGCGCGCCTTCGGGCCGACGCCGGCGGGGCGGGCGTTGCACTGGCTGGGGGTCGTTGCGTTCCTGACATGGCTTGGCGCGCTGCTATGGTGGTTCGACTTCTCGCCGCTGCGCATCTGGAACGGCATCGGCGGCGTGATGGTGATCATCCGCCAGATGGTGCCGCCGAGCCCGGGCGAACACTGGGACGCCATCCTGCTGGGCCTGGCCGAGAGCGTGGCGATGGCGTTCCTGGGCTCGACCATTGCCGTGGTTGTGGCGTTGCCGCTGGGCTTGCTGGGGGCGAACAACGTGGTGGTCAACACGCTGGCGCATTTCTCGATCCGCCGCTTCTTCGATCTGTTCCGCGGCATGGACCAGTTGATCTGGGCGCTGGTCTTCGTGCGCGCGGTCGGGCTCGGCCCACTGGCCGGGGTGCTGGCGATCGCCGCGGCCGAGATCGCGGTGCTGGCCAAGCTGTTTGCCGAGGCGATCGAGAACGCGGAAGCCAAACAGCCCGAGGCGATCACCGCCGTGGGTGGCCGGCGCATTCTGGCGATCCGCTTCGGGCTGCTGCCACAGGTGTTTCCAGTGATGCTGGCCCAATACCTGTATCAGATCGAAAGCAACACCCGCAGCGCCAGCATCCTCGGCGTGGTCGGCGCCGGCGGTATCGGCTTGCAGATCGCCGAGCGGATCAAGGTGCGGTATTGGGACGAGGTGCTGTTCATCATCCTGCTGATCCTGGTGATGGTGGCGCTGATCGATACCTTGTCCGCCTGGGTCAGGCGGCGGCTGATCGGAGCGGCGTGATGATGTGGCCAGTGAACGACTGGGACTCCTTTTGTGCGCGCTGGCGCATGGCCTGTGCCGGCGACGCTGTGCTCGCGGCATTCGCCGGGCCGTGGTCAGTCAGCTTCGCCATTCGCGTGGACGCGCACGAGGCGCGGTTCGGTTTCTCCGAAGGGCGGATCGCTGACTCTGCCAACCCTGCCTTCACCTTCAGCGCGCCCGCGGCCGTATGGGAGAAGTTCCTCCAGCCGATCCCGCCGCGCCACCATCATGTGATACTGGCCATGCTGGCGCGCGTGCCCGAGGCCAGGCTGGACGGTGACGCGCTGGCCTTCGCCCAGACCTGCCACCTGGTCCGCCGGGTGCTGGAGGTCGGCAAGTGGCTGGTCCTCGGCCACACCCTGCCAGCGCCCATCAGCCTGCGCCCCGCCACAGCAAGCCCGATCCCGCGCCTGCGCGGCGGCTACGTGCCGGTCGAGATCAGTGGCGTCCGGCACAGCATCTTTCACGAATCCGCCGGCGCGGGCCAGGACGTGCTCTGCCTGCACACCGCCGGCTCCGACGGCCGCCAGTTCCACCGCCTGATGGCCGACGCGCGCATCACCAATACCCACCGCCTGGTCCCCTTCGATCTCCCCTGGCACGGTCGCAGCCCCCCGCCCCCAGGCCGCCTGCCCGGCACCTGGCGGATGACCACCGACTTCTACGTCGAGACCATCATGGGCTTCATCAAGGCCGCCGGCCTGAAGCGCCCGATCGTCCTCGGCGCCTCGATGTCCGGCGAGATCTGCCTCGAACTCGCCCACCGCCACCCCGAGGCCTTCCGCGCCATCATCGCCTGCGAAGCCACCGACAACATCCAGGGCCGCCAGACGCCCTTCGCCTTCCACCCGCAGGTCAACCAGAGCCTCTTCGTTCCGGAATGGATCCACGGCCTGATGGCACCGCAATCCCCCGCCGAATGCGCCGCCGAAGTCCTCTGGCACTACAGCCAGGGCGGCCCCGGCGTATTCTGGGGCGACATCCACTTCTACTCCGGCGAATGGGACGCCCGCGCCCGCGTCGCCGCCATCGACACCACAAAATGCCCGCTGTTCATGCTGACCGGCGAATACGACTACTCCTGCACCACGGAAATGTCGCAAGCCACCGCTCAGAAGATCGCCGGTGCGCGCTTCGTCGAGATGCACGGTATCGGCCATTTCCCGTTCGCCGAAAATCCGGCACTCTTCGCCGACTACCTGCTACCGGTGCTCGAAGAGATCGCCGCAGCCTGAGGGAAAAAATATGCCAGCCATGGTCAACACCGTCACCGGCCCCATCCCGGTCACCTCCCTCGGCCGCACCCTGATGCACGAGCACCTGTTCATCGCCTTCGGTGGCGTGGAATTCGACCCGCTCGCCACCTTCGACCGCCCCGCTTTCATCGCCGAAGCCGTTAAACGTCTGGTCGAGCTTCGGGAAATCCACGGCGTGCGCAGCTTCGTCGACCCCTGCCCGATCGAGCTGGGCCGCGATCCCACCATGATGAAGGAGATCAGCGAGAAATCCGGCGTCCACATCG
>JANXSA010000619.1 GCA_025352915.1 Rhodospirillales bacterium
AACACCGCCGTCATGTAGACGTCGAAGTTGTTGTTGTTCAGCGTGTAGACGCCGATGCAACAGAAGAACAGGATCGCGATCGACAACAGGCGATACGGCACCATCAGCATCTTCACCCAGATGCCGACCAGCGGCAGGTTGAAGACGACCAGCATCAAGTTGCCGATCCACATGCTGGCGATCATGCCCCAGAACAGGCCGGGCTTCTCGGTCATCACCTGCGGGCCGGGGATGATGCCGTGGATCATCATGCCGCCCACCATCATCGCCATCACCGCGTTGGACGGAATGCCGAGGGTGAGCATCGGGATGAAGCTGGTCTGGGCGGCGGCGTTGTTGGCACTCTCTGGCGCGGCAACGCCCTGGATCATCCCGGTGCCGAATTTCTCCGGGGTCTTGGAGATGCGCTTCTCCAGCGTGTAGGCGGCGAAGCTGGCCAGCACGGCGCCGCCGCCGGGCAGGATGCCGAGCACGCTGCCCAGTGCTGTGCCGCGCAGTATGGCGGGGAACGATTCCTTGAGGTCTTTGCGCGTTGGCATCAGCCCGCTGATCTTGGAACTCAGCAGATCCCGGCGCTGCTTGTTGGTCAGGTTGGCCATGATCTCGTTCAGGCCGAACACGCCCATGGCAATCGGCACGAAGTTGATGCCGTCGAACAGGATGTCGATGCCGAAGGTGTAGCGCAGTGCCCCGGTGTTCACATCCGTGCCGACAATGCCGAGCAACAGGCCGAGCAGGATCATGCCGACCGCCTTGACCACCGAGCCATGCGCCATGACGACGGCAGTGACCAGCCCCAGCACCATCAGCGAACAGTAATCCGCCGGTCCAAATTGCTGCGCCACCTTGGTCAGCGGCGGCGCGGCGACTGCGATCAGGATCGTGGCGACCGTGCCGGCGAAGAAGCTGCCGATCGCGGCGATCGCCAGCGCCGGACCCGGCCGGCCCTGGCGCGCCATCGCGTAGCCGTCCAGGCAGGTGATCACCGAGGACGATTCGCCCGGCAGGTTGACCAGGATGGCGGTGGTCGAGCCGCCATACTGGGCGCCGTAATAGATGCCGGCGAGCATGATCAGGGCGCCTTCGGCCGGCAGGTAGTAGGTAACCGGCAGCAGCAGCGCCATGGTGGCGACCGGGCCGACCCCGGGCAACACGCCGATCGCGGTGCCGACAACGGCGCCGACGAAACACCAGAACAGGTTCTGCATCGTCAGCGCGACGGACAAGCCGAGATAGAGGTTGGCGCCGAGGTCGCTCAGTTCCATGGGGAGGTCCAATGGCTAGAAGAAAGGAAAAGACGTTCTTTTTTGAAAAAAAGAACCAAAAAACTTTTATCCATTGGACGGGAGCCAGTCGGCAACGCCCGGCGCGAACGGATAAAGTTTTTTTGCTTCTTTTTGTTCACAAAAAGAAGACCTGTCCTTCCTAATTCCACGGGCCTAACTCCACGGGAACACCTTGATCGGCATACCGAGCCCCCAGATGAAGATGCCGACGCCCAGCAGGATCATCACCGGAAAGAAGATCGCCAATTGGCGGCGGTTGTGGCCCTCGCCGGCCAGCGCCCCCAGCGTCATCAGCACCAGCATCGTCGCCACCAGCCCGGCCGGCTCGATCAGCAGCGCGAAACACACCGCCGCCAGCGTGATCAGCAGCACCGGGCGCCAGGCCCAGGCGGTGAGGCGGGGGCCGTCGGTCAACAGCCCCTTGACGAAGATGATCGCGCCGATGCCGATCAGCCCCCAGCTCAGCAGCCAGGGAAACACCCCGCTGCCCAGCCGCACCGGCGAGCCCATCGGATAGGCCCGGCCGATCCACAGCGCGGCGGCGCCGATGGCGGCGAACATTACCCCGCACAGCAGGTCCTGGCCGCTGCGCAGCCCTCGCTTTGCTTCCATCGCCGTCATCTCGCGCCTATTCGATCTTCAACCCGGTGCGGGTCACCCAGTCCTGGTACTCGGCCACCTGGCCGGCCAGTTCGGCGGCCAGCTCGGGGCCGGTCTTGGTCATCGGGAAGAAGCCAACCTGCATCACCCGCTGCTGCACCGCCGGATCGGCGTTGGCCTCGGCGATGGCGCGCGCCAGCTTGTCCTGGATCGCCGCCGGCGTCGCCTTGGGCACGAAGATCGCGGCGAAGGTCGGCAGCCCGACATTGTAGCCGGCCTGCATGATCGTCGGCGTGTCGGGGAACATCGGGAAGCGGCGGTCCGAGGTGACGGCGAGCAGCGTCGCCTGCCCGGCCCGGACATGCGGGAACATCACGCTGTCGATGATGACGTCGACAGTGCCGCCCAGGAAGTCGATCAGCGCCTCGGCGCCGGTACGATAGGGCACGTGCAGCATATCGATGCCGGCCAGCAGCTTGAACGCCTCGCCGCGCAGATTGGTGGCCGAGCCGGAGCCGGGCGAGGAATACGATAGCTTGCCGGGATTGGCCTTGGCGTAGGCCACCAGGTCGCCCAGCGTCTTGAAGCCGGTCTTCGGCAGCACCGCAAAGCCATAGACGAATTCGCCCATCGGGCCGACCGGGGTGAGGTCGGTGGGCGCGTAAGGCATCTTGCGCAGCGCCGGCAGCAGCACCAGCGGCGCGTTCGGCGAGGCCAGGATAGTGTATCCGTCCGGGGTGGCGCGCACCGCCACCTCGGTGCCGACGGCGCCCGAGGCACCAGCGCGGTTCTCGACCACGAAAGGCTGGCCCAGGCGGCGCGACAACGCCTCGGCGAAGGGGCGGGTGATGGCGTCCATCGATCCGCCGGCGGGGTAGTTGACGATCATCCGCACCGGCTTGGTTGGCCATTCCTGTGCTGCCAGCGGCGAGACGGCGATGCCGGCCAGCGCGGCGAACGCCGCAAGCCATCTCGATATGCGCATGAAGCTGCCTCCCTGAAAGCGCTGTCGCCACGGTTATCCCCCATGGTTGCCCTGGGGACGCCTCGCAATCCCCCTTTGCCCGCACCGGCAGCACTTGTCGAGGCACATCGCGCTCGCCGCGCTTGCTCCGCGCGGTGGAACCCGGCAATAGGCACCGGCATGCGGACCCGGCGCACCGGGCCATTTCAGGGAGACACGACATGATGAAGCGGCGCACGCTGGTGACCTCGATGCTCGCAGCCCCGGCCCTGCTCGGCAGCACGGGTGCGCGCGCCCAGGCGGCATGGCCCGCCAAGCCGGTGAAGCTGATCCTGCCCTATGCCCCCGGCGGCGCCACCGACTTCATCGGCCGGCCCTGGGCGGACAAGCTGGGCCAGGCCCTGGCCACCCCTTCGTGGTCGATAACCGCGGCGGCGCCTCGGGCGCGATCGGCACCGAGGCGGTCGCCAAGGCGGCGCCGGATGGCTACACCTTCCTGTTGACCCCGTCGGCGCCGCTGACCGTGCTGCCGCACATGCGCAAGGTTGGCTACGACGTGCGAAGGGACCTGACTCCGGTCGGCCGTGTGGGTGACCTGGTGTGCGGCTTCACCGTCATCCCCTCGCTCGGCATCAACTCGATCGCCGAGCTGGTCGCCTATGCCAAGAAGAACCCGGGCAAGCTGGCCTTCGGCTCGGCCGGTCCCGGCACCTCGACGCATATGCGCATCGAGGCGTTCAAGGCGGCGGCCGGCGTCGATATCCTGCACGTGCCGTATCGCGGCAGCGCCGACGCGCTGAACGACCTGTTGGCCGGCAATGTGCAGATGATGAACGAGATCAACGTCATCCCGCATGTCAAAAGCGGCAAGCTGAAGCTGCTGAACGTCAACCACCCCACCCGCCACCCGGATTTCCCCGCCGTGCCGACGCTGACCGAGGCCGGCTTCTCCGGCATCGACGTGCCGGTCTGGTACTCGGTATGGGCGCCGACCGGCACGCCGAAGGACATCATCGCCGCCCTCAACCGCAAGATCGCCGAAATTTCGCCAACACCGGACATGGTCGCGCGGATGCAGAACATCAACGTGGTGGTGCCGGTCGAGACGCCCGAGCAGATGATGGCGTTCTTCGAGAAGGACTCGGCCGCCAACCTCAAGCTGATCCAGGACGCCAAGATCACGCTGGACGGCTGAGACCCGGGTGGCGGAGCCTGCCGGGATTCGCTATGGGGAGGTTCGTCGCCGGGTTAGCACAGCGGTAGTGCAGCGGTTTTGTAAATCCAGGCACCACCTTCTCATGCCGAACATACCGCCTTACGATCTTAGTGATTTCAATATCTTGCCTTCGAATACCTCCTCATGCTAACCATACCTCCTCACGCCAGCGCAGGGGGTTTCTGTGACTAAGCGACTAGGGTTGACCGACATCGCCATCAAAGCTCTCCCAATCCCCACCACAGGCCAGAAGACCTACTTTGACGACCAGCTCCCAGGCTTTGGGGTTCGCGTGTCGCAGGGAGGCTCTCGCAGTTTCGTCGTGATGTTCGGTCCGAAGCGTCAGCTCCACACCCTCGGCCGCTACCCCACCACAAGCCTCAAGGATGCGAGAAAGGGGGCCATGAGCTACCTAAGTCGCACAACGCACTCTGCGCCACTCCTAGATGGCAAAATGCGCGTTACAGAGGCTGTTGAGAGCTACCTAGAGGATTGCGAAAAGGCAAACCGCGCACGGACCGTCAAAGGCTACCGACGTTTCCTCACGCTCTACCTCCCGAAAGGGATATTGGGAGACCTCACACGCCCCGCTCTCGCCGAAATCCTACACAGCCTTGCAGACCGACCCACCGAGCAGTTTCATGCACACGCCGCCATTCGCTCTTTCATGAATTGGTGCGTCGAGGAAGAGCACATAGCCAACCACTCCCTTCCTAAGCTCAAGAGCAAGGCGCTACAGCCACGCGAGCGGGTGTTGATCGACCACGAGCTTACCCAACTCCTTCGCACCATCCCCAACACCACCTTTGGCAACCTCGTCCGCGCCCTCATGTACACCGGACAGCGGAGAGGCGAGATTGCCGCGCTGC
>JANXSA010000620.1 GCA_025352915.1 Rhodospirillales bacterium
CGACGATCACGGCGCCATCCTCGCCGGCATTCTGGAAGATCTGGCGGGCCGGAGCCTGCAAGGCCTTCTTGACGATCTGGATGCCGACGCGCTCGTCGTCGTTCTCGGCTTTCACCTTGTCGAGCGCCATGCTGGCGCGCAGCAGCGCAACGCCGCCGCCCGGCACGATGCCTTCCTCGACGGCCGCGCGGGTGGCGTGCAGCGCATCGTCCACGCGGTCCTTGCGCTCCTTCACCTCGACCTCGGTGGAACCACCGACGCGGATGACGGCGACGCCGCCGGCGAGCTTCGCGAGGCGCTCCTGGAGCTTCTCGCGATCATAGTCCGAGGTGGTCTCCTCGACCTGGGCGCGGATCTGCGCGCAGCGGCCCTGGATGTCGCCCTTCTTGCCGGCGCCCTCGACGATGGTGGTGTTCTCCTTCTCGATCACCACCTTCTTGGCCTTGCCGAGCATGGCGAGCGTGACCGACTCGAGCTTGATGCCGAGGTCTTCGCTGATCACCTGGCCGCCGGTGAGGATGGCGATGTCTTCCAGCATCGCCTTGCGGCGATCGCCGAAGCCCGGCGCCTTCACGGCCGCGACCTTGAGGCCGCCGCGCAGCTTGTTGACCACCAGGGTGGCCAGGGCCTCGCCCTCGACGTCCTCGGCGATGATGACGAGCGGACGGCCGGACTGCACGATGCTTTCGAGCAGCGGCAGCATCGGCTGCAGGCCCGAGAGCTTCTTCTCGTGGATCAGGATGTAGGGCTGGTCCATCTCGGTGATCATCTTCTCCGCATTCGTGATGAAATACGGGGAGACATAGCCACGATCGAACTGCATGCCCTCGACGACGTCGAGCTCGGTCTGGATGCCCTTGGCTTCCTCGACGGTGATGACACCCTCGTTGCCGACCTTCTGCATGGCTTCCGAGATCATCTTGCCGATGTCGGATTCGCCATTGGCCGAGATCGTGCCGACCTGGGCGGTTTCGGCCTGGGTGGTGATCTTGCGGCTGCGCTTCTTCAGTTCCTCGACCAGGGCGACGACCGCCTTGTCGATGCCGCGCTTGAGGTCCATCGGGTTCATGCCGGCGGCGACCGACTTGGCGCCCTCGCGCACGATCGCCTGGGCCAGCACGGTGGCCGTCGTGGTGCCGTCACCGGCGAGGTCGTTGGTCCGCGAGGCCACTTCGCGCACCATCTGGGCGCCCATGTTCTCGAACTTGTCGGCCAGCTCGATTTCCTTGGCGACGGTAACGCCGTCCTTGGTGATGCGGGGCGCGCCGAAGCTCTTGTCGATCACCACGTTGCGGCCCTTGGGGCCGAGCGTCACCTTGACGGCGTCAGCGAGGATGTCGACGCCGCGCAGCATACGGGCGCGGGCGTCGCCGCCGAAACGTACTTCCTTGGCAGCCATATTGGTATTCCTTGTACTTGGTCAGGTCGGTGGCGGAGTCAGGCAGGGCGAAAAGGGATTAGGAACCCTTCTTCTTCGCCGCCGCCGGGGTGCCCTCGATGATGCCCATGATGTCGGACTCCTTCATGATCAACAGCTCCTCGCCGTCGATCTTGACCTCGGTGCCCGACCATTTGCCGAACAGCACGCGGTCGCCGGCTTTGACGTCCAGCGCCACGATGGCACCAGCCTCATTGCGCGCGCCGGCGCCGGCGGCGATCACCTCGCCCTCCATCGGCTTTTCCTGGGCCGTGTCGGGGATGATGATACCACCCTTGGTCTTCTCTTCGGCCGACAGCCGCCGGACCACGACCCGGTCGTGCAGGGGACGGAACTTCATGCGGATCGCTCCAAAATATTGAAGGCCACTGCCGCCAGGCGCATGGCTTGCGCGGGCGGGCGGCCAAGTTGTTAGCACTCCCCACCGGGGAGTGCCAGCGATCTAGGCGTTTGGCCGGGGGGAGTCAAGGGAT
This sequence comes from Rhodospirillales bacterium, assembly GCA_025352915.1. GTDB lineage: Bacteria > Pseudomonadota > Alphaproteobacteria > Acetobacterales > Acetobacteraceae > CAMDGX01. The sequence goes on from JANXSA010000620.1 coordinate 1,912, forward strand.
CGTTGGCACTCTCGGAAGCAGAGTGCTAATCACTTGTGATATCTCGTGTTACGGCCGCGCCGGGCAGGTGCAACCAAGCAGGCGGGTGGGCAATCAGGTCCATCCCACCACAGGTCAGGGCGGCCGCCATGGCGTCCAGGCGCAGGGTAGCCAGCGCCATGCCGTCGCGGCCGGAGCGCAGCGTGCCGACTTCCGCCCCGTCGCGCAGCACCGGAGTGCCCGGCGGCGGCAGGTCGCCGGCGATGGCCACCGGGACAAGGCGGCGCTTGATCAGGCCGCGGTACTTGGTGCGGGCGGTCAGTTCCTGGCCCATGTAGCAGCCCTTGGACCAGGACACGCCGGCCAACTCGTCAAAGCCAGCTTCCAGCAGGGTCGTCTTGTCGGCCTCCAGATCACGCGAGCCGTCCGGCAGGCCGAGGGCGAGGCGGTGGCTGTCCCAGGCTTCGGCGCTGGCGTTCGCATCCAGCGTGGCGGTGGACAGGATGCGCCAGCCGGCATCGGGCAGGCGCGGATCGAGGGCGGCGATGGCGCCAGCGGGGATAGCGGGCAGGCCGTCCCAGGCGGCGTGGACATGCCACTCGGCCGACAGGTCGGTGAGTGTCACCTTCGAACGCAGGCGGAAGCGGCTCAGCTTCTGCACCAGCATCGGCGCTTGCGCCCGCTCGACGTCCAGCAGCAGGCGCTCGCCGTCCACCAGAATGAAGAAATCCGCCAGCCATTTGCCCTGTGGCGTCAGGAAGGCGGCCCAGATGGCGCGGCCAGGTGCGGCCTGTTCGACGTCGTTGGAGACCAGGCCCTGGAGAAAGGCCACACGGTCCGGTCCGTCCACGGCCACCACGCCGCGGTCGGGCAATTGGGCGATATTTATCATGTTTTCGAAGTGGTCGTCCGCAGAGGCCGCGGCAAGGGGCTTGCATCCGCAGCGCCCCTGGTTGAAACGCACGGCAGATCGTCCGAAGGGGCTTGTGATGGCACATTTCGACCTGATCATCCGCGGCGGCACCTGTGTGCTGCCGTGGGGGATGGAGCAGACCAGCGTGGGGGTCCGGCATGGCCGGATCGCCGCCCTCGGGGTGGGGGCGGATGCGACGGCGGACGAGGTGATCGAGGCGGCTGGCTTGCATGTGCTGCCGGGGCTGATCGACCCGCATGTGCATCTGCGTGATCCCGGCGATGCCAGCGTGGAGAGCATTCCGACCGGGACCAAGGCGGCGGTGCTGGGCGGATTGACCGCGGTGTTCGACATGCCGAACACCACGCCGTCGATCACCAATGCGGAGGCGTTGGCCTGGAAACAGGGTTATGCCGAACAAAATGCCTGGTGCGACATGGGGCTGTATGTCGGCGGCACCAAGACCCACGTCGCCGAACTCGGCGAGCTTGAGGCCGGGCGCGGGGTGTGCGGGATCAAGGTGTTTGCCGGCTCCTCGACCGGCGATTTGATGGTGGAGGATGACGAGAACCTGGAGCGGGTGATGCGCGGCGGGCGGCGGCGGATTTCCTACCACAGCGAGGATGAGTACCGGTTGCAGGCACGCAAACCGATGTTCAAGTCGGGCGATCCGTATTCCAGCCACATGCTGTGGCGCGACGAGGAGGCGGCGTTCCTGGGGACGCGGCGGCTGATGGCGCTGGCCAGCCGGACGCAGCGGCCGGCGCATATCCTGCATGTCTCGACCTGGCAGGAGCTGGATTATCTCAAGGATTACCGTGATCTCGCCACGGTCGAAGTGCTGGTGAACCACCTGACCCAGGTGGCGCCCGACGTGTACGACACGCTGCAGGGCTTTGGCGTGATGAACCCGCCGATCCGCGGCCCCGAGCATTTGGAGGCGGCGTGGCGGGCGGTGCGCGATGGTACGGTGGACACCATCGGCTCCGACCACGCGCCGCATCCGCGCGCCGCCAAGCTGAAGCCGTGGCCGGATTGTCCGGCGGGGCTGACCGGGG
>JANXSA010000643.1 GCA_025352915.1 Rhodospirillales bacterium
TCGGCGCTGAACAGGCCGAGCAGGCTGGATAGGGTCGCGCGCTTGTTCAGCCGGCCGATCAGCACGTTGGTCAGGACGTCCAGCCGGGGGATCAGGTTGAACTGCTGGAAGATCATGGCACTCGCGGCGCGCCAGTCGCGCAGGGCGCGGCCACGCAGGGCGGTGACCTCGACGGCACCGAAATGGATGGTGCCGGCGGAGGGTTCCTGGAGCCGGTTGACCATGCGCAACAGGGTGGACTTGCCGGCGCCGGAGCGGCCGATGATGCCCAGCATCTGCCCGGCCGGCACGTCGAGCGAGACGCTGTCCACCGCCAGTTTGGCGCCGAAGCGGCGGGTCAGCCCGCGAATGCTCAGAGTTCCGTCCTGCATGCGCGCCACCATGCCCGCGGCACCAGTTCGGGGCAATCGGTCCCCTCGCATTAGCCCCGATCCCCTGGCACACTTGTTGCGACGAAGCGGGGCAGAGTGCGGCAACAGGGGTTTGGACGGCATGGGAATGCGGCCGGGTGCTTAAGAAGCAGGCATACAGCACGGGCAACGACACCGTGTGTTTCGACGAGATGCTGCGGTCCGATTTCTCTGCGCGGGACTGCTACCGCACCTTGTACGACTGGCTGCAACGCCAGACCCAGTCGGGCATCCGCACCAAGCAGGCCGAGGCGGACGCGATTTTTCGTCGCATGGGCATCACCTTTGCGGTGTACGGGGCGGCGGAAGCGAACGAGCGGCTGATCCCGTTCGACCTGATCCCGCGGGTGATCTCGGCGGCCGAGTGGCGGTTTCTGGAGCGCGGCATCGAACAGCGGGTGCGGGCGCTGAACGCCTTTCTGCACGATATTTATCATCGCCAGGAGATTGTCCGGGCCGGCCTGATCCCGTCGGCGATGGTCAACGGCAACTCGGCGTTCCTGCCGCAGATGATGGGCTTCGATCCGCCGCGCGGGGTTTATTCGCATATCATCGGCACCGATATCGTGCGCACCGCCGAGGACGGGTTTTTTGTGCTGGAGGACAATCTGCGCACGCCGTCGGGCGTGTCTTACATGCTCGAAAACCGCGAAACCATGATGCATCTGTTTCCCGAGCTGTTTGCCGCCCACCGGGTGGCGCCGGTGGAGCGTTATCCCGAGCTGCTGCGTCAGACCTTGGAAAGCGTGGCGCCGTCGGGCTGTGATGGCGAGCCGACGATTGCGGTGTTGACGCCGGGGATTTTCAACTCGGCCTATTTCGAGCACGCCTTCCTGGCCGACCAGATGGGGGTGGAGCTGGTCCAGGGCAGCGACCTCGTGGTGGAGGACGGGGCGTTGTGGATGCGCACCATCCGCGGCCGTGCGAGGGTGGATGTGTTGTACCGGCGCATCGACGATGCCTTCATCGATCCGCTGAATTTCCGGCCGGATTCGCTGTTGGGGGTGCCCGGGTTGTTCGATCTTTATCGTGCCGGGCGCGTAACACTCGTTAATGCGCCGGGCACCGGAATTGCCGATGACAAGGCGGTCTATGCCTATGTCCCGGCGATTGTCGAGTTCTACACCGGGGAAAAGCCGATCCTCAAGAATGTCGCCACCTGGCGCTGCGCGATTGATGAGGAACGGGCGCATGTGCTGGCGCATCTGGAGGAGCTGGTGGTCAAGGAGGTGCACGGCTCCGGCGGCTACGGCATGTTGATCGGCCCGCGCTCCACCCGCCAGCAGCGGGCGGATTTCGCCGAGCGCATCCGCGCCAATCCCGGCAACTATATCGCCCAGCCCACTTTGGCGTTGTCGACCTGCCCGGCTTTCGCCGGCAGCGGCGTGGGGCCGCGCCATGTCGATCTGCGTCCATTTGTCTTGGTGGGCGACCGGGTCCGGGTGGTGCCCGGAGGGCTGACGCGGGTGGCGTTGAAGAAGGGGTCGCTGGTTGTGAACTCCAGCCAGGGAGGCGGCACCAAGGATACCTGGGTGCTGGAGGACTGAACATGCTCGGACGCTCCGCTTCCAGCCTGTTCTGGATGGCGCGCTATATGGAACGGGCGGAGAACATTGCCCGCTTGATCCAAGTGGGCCATCGCATCTCGTTGACGCCGGACAGCACCGGGGGGTATCGCGAGGACTGGAAATCGACCCTGGCCAGCGCCGGGTGCCTGGCCGCCTTCGAGGCCGGCGGCGGCAAATTGGCGGCAGCGGAGGTGCAGCACTTCATGCTGTTCGACCGCGACAATCCCAGCTCGATCCGCGCCAGCCTGGAGACCGCCCGCAACAACGGCCGCGCCGTGCGTACCGCGTTGACGCGCGAGATGTGGGAGGCGATGAACTCCACCTGGAACGAGTTTTCCGCCATTGACCCGGCGGGGGTCGGGCCAGGGGCGATGGCTGAGTTGCTCGATTGGGTGCGCCAGCGCTCGGCGCAGTTCCGTGGCGCCATGCTGGGCAGTTTGTTGCGTGACGAGGGGTTTCATTTTTGCCAGCTCGGCACGTTTGCCGAACGGGCGGACAACACGGCGCGGATTCTGGACGTCAAGTACAACGTGCTGCTGCCGGCCAACGCGGCCCTGGGCGGCGAGCGCAACCAGCACCAGTGGGACACCATCCTGCGCTCGGTCTCCGCCGTGGGCGCCTATCGCTATTTCTACCGCGACCAGCTGCGGCCGCGGCAGGTGGCGGAGTTTCTGATGCTGCGGCCGGAGATGCCGCGCTCCTTGCGATTTTGCAGCGATTTTATGGCGCCGGCATTGGCCTCGCTCGCCGCGATGACCGGGGGCGGGGCGAGCAGTTTCGCATTGGGCGAGGCGTTGGCCGCCGATATGCGGGCGGCTGACCTCGACACGATCATGCGGGGGGGATTGCACGAATTCCTGGGCGATTTCCTGGCCCGCAACGCGGCGATCGCGTTGGCGGCGGCCAGCGATTATCATTTCGATTAGGGAACGGGCATGCGCATCGCCATCACCCATTCCACCACCTATCGCTCCGAGGGGGCCGCCCGGGCGATCCAGGCACTGCGGCTGACGCCGCCGTCCGGGCAGTCGCAAACGGTGGTCTCCTGGCAGGTTCGGGTGCCCGGTGGCGGCACCCCGATGCGGTATACCGATGCGTTCGGCAACCTGGTTGAGCTCGCCGCCTCAAACGGGCCGGTGACGGATGTGCGGATCGTCGCCGAGGGGGTGGTGGATACGGTCGATACCGCCGGGGTGGTGGGTCCCGGTTGGGAGGCGATGGCGCCCGATGTGTGCCTGCGCCGAACGAAATTGACCGAAAGCGATGACGCGATTCGGGCCTTTGGCGAGAGTTGCCGACGGGATGATACGCTTTCGACGCTGCATGCCATCCTCGATGAGCTGCATGAATTGGTGGCCTATGACACCTCGGCCACGACGAGCGACACCACGGCCAAGGCTGCCTTTGCGAGCCGGCGTGGGGTTTGCCAGGACCATGCGCATATCTTCATCGCCGCCGCCCGGTCGCTCAGCATCCCCGCCCGCTATGTCACCGGGTATATGTTGACCGATGGTGGCGAGTCCGTCGCCCATCATGCCTGGGCCGAGGCGTTGACGGTCGAGCTTGGGTGGGTCGGGTTCGATGCCGCCAATGGGCAGTGTCCGACGGAACGGTATGTGCGGTTGGCGATCGGGTTGGATGCGTTGGAGGCGGCGCCGATCCGGGGGATTCGGCTCGGGGGGGCGGCGGAGTCGTTGCATGTTGGGGTCAGTGTGCAGGAGAGCCAGTCGCAGTCACAGAGCCAGGCTTGAGGGGGAAGCGGCGGAGGATGATGAGCATCAGGATCATCGAGGGCAGGGCCGAGAACATCGCCACAGTATAAAAAATGGTCCAGCCGAGGGATTGGGCAGCGAAGCCGGAGAGACCGCCGATGGTGTGCGACGCCAGGGCGGCGATGGAGGATAGCAGGGCGTATTGGGTGGCGGTGAAGCGCAGGGTGCAGAGGCTGGAGAGGTAGGCGATGAAGGCGGCCATGGCCATGGCCTGGACGAAGGCTTCTAGGGCGACTGTTGTGTACAGTAAGTTCGTGTTGCCGGGGTTGAGGGTGAGGACGACGTAAAGCGACATGAAGGCCATCTGGGTGAAGCCGGTGGCGATCAGGGCACGGGCCATGCCGAGCCAGGCGACCAGGGTGCCGCCCATGGCGTATCCCAGCAGGGTGCAGATCAGGGAGATCGGGCCGGTGGCCAGGGCGACGGTGGCACGATCGAAGCCGAGGGAGCGGTAGAGGGGGGCGAGCATTTTCCCGGCCAGGGCTTCGTCGAGATAGAACAGGGCGACATAGGACAGGATGAGCCAGGCGCCGGGGCGGCTTAGGAAGTCGCGGAGGGGTTCGGTGATGGCAGCGGCGATTCGGTTGGTCAGGTTTGCGTGGGTGGGGGGGGCT
>JANXSA010000667.1 GCA_025352915.1 Rhodospirillales bacterium
TTTTGCTTCTTTTTGTTCACAAAAAGAAGATTCTTACTGCTGAAACTGCGCTTCTTTTTGGAAGAAGATGCAGAAGCTTCTTATCCATTGGATGGTGAACGCCATGCCGCGGGCGGGGCGGCGGCGAGGCGGGAGGGCTGCGGTGTCGGGGGTGGTGACGCGGTCGATGGCGGCGCGGATGCGGGCGCGGGCGCGGTGGAGCATGACGCGCTGGTTTTCCGGGGTGATTTGCAGGAGGGCGCAGATTTCTTCGCCGGTGCGGTCTTCCATGTCGCGCAGGATGATGACGGCTTTCTGGCCGGGGGGGAGGGTTTCGATGGCGGCCTGGACGTGGTGCCAGAGCTGGCGGCCGGCGACGACGCGTTCGGGGTCTAGGATGTCCCACAGGCGGGGGGCTTCGGCCCAGTGGCCGTCGTCGCGGAAGGCGGAGGCGGGGACGGCGCGTTCCTCGCCCTGGCTGCCGTCGAGGATGGTGGGGAGGCCGACGGTGCGGGATTCGCGGCCGATGCGGGTGCGGGCGCGGTTGAGGACGATGGTGTAGAGCCAGGAGGCGAGCGAGGAGCGGCCCTCGAAGCCCTTGATGTTGTTGTAGACGGCGATCCAACTGTCTTGGACGACTTCCTCGGCCTGGGCGCGGCTGCCGATGACGCCGCTGGCGACGCCGACGAGGACGGCGTGATAGCGGCGGACCAGGCGGCGATAGGCGCTGTCTTCGCCGGCGCGCAGGCGTTTGAGGAATTCGGGGCTGTCGAAGGCGCTGTCGTCCATGCTGGTGGCGGCCCTTGTCGCGGGGAGTGGCGTAACATATTGGGCGGTGGCGCGTAACGGCCAGCGTTGCGCGAAGTCCTTTCTTCATGGGACGATCTTCGTCGTCGAACAAGGAGACCGGCGTGCTGCGCTGTCGCGATGTGACCGAGCGGGCTTCGGAGCTGCTGGACGGCGATTTGTCGCTGCGCGGGCGGCTGGCGTTGCGGTTTCACATGGCGCTGTGCGGGATGTGCCGGACCTATCTGGACCAGCTGCGCAAGACGCGGGCGCTGGTTGGGCAGAGCCGGTTCAGTGCGCCGGACCGGGCGGCGGAGGATGCGTTGATTGCGCGGATGGTGGGCGGCAAGGACGCGGATTGAGGGTGCGTTTCTTTAGGCGCTAGCCCTGGTAGGCTGGTGGGCCAGACAAGGAGCCCACTTATGCAATTCGGCATCGCCATTCCCACTGATTCGGATTCGTGGAAGGTCGCGGCGCATGCCGAGGCGCTCGGGTTTGCGTCGGCGTGGTTTTATGACACGCAGATGTTGAGTGCGGATTGCTTCGTGGCGATGGGGGCGGCGGCGGTGAAGACCAGCCGGATCCGGTTGGGGACCGGGGTGCTGGTGCCGTCGAACCGGATTGCGGCGGTGACGGCGAATGCGTTTGCGACGCTGAACAAGCTGGCGCCCGGGCGGATCGATTTCGGCATTGGGACCGGGTTTACGGCGCGGCGGGCGATGGGGCTGGGGGCGGTGTCGATGGCCTCGATGGAGGAATACATCCGGGTGGTGCAGGCGCTGTTGCGGCGCGAGACGGTTGAGACGGAGATCGAGGGGGAGGTGCGGAAGATCCGGTTTCTCAATCCGGAGCTGGGGCTGATCAATACCGACGATGCGATTCCGCTGCATATCTCGGCGTATGGGCCGCGGGGACAGGCGCTGACGGCGCGGCTGGGGGCCGGGTGGGTGGCTTTTGTGGGCGATGAGGCGAGCACGGTGGGGTGGCTGGAGGGGATGCGGGCGGCCTGGGTGAAGGCGGGGCGGGTGCCTGGGGATTTGATGGCGACGGGGTTTGCGCTGGGGTGCGTGCTGGGGGATGGCGAGTTGTATGACTCCGCGCGGGCGATGGCGCAGGCGGGGCCGCGGGCGGCGGTGTTGCTGCATCGGGCGGCGGATGAGGCGTTGTCGGGGTTGCCTAATTCCTCGCCAGTGCCGGCTTCGGTGGCCGAGGTGGTGGCGGGGTATGTGGAGATGGCCCGGGGATTTGAGCCGGCGGATGCGCGGTATCTGGAGAACCATGCCGGGCATCTGATGGCGGTGAAGGAGAGCGAGCGGCGGTTTGTGACCGGGGCGCTGATCCGCGAGATGACGTTTACCGGGACGGAGGCGGCGCTGACGCAGCGGATCGCCAATATGCGGGACGCTGGATATACCGAGTTCACTATTCAGGTGGTGCCGGGGCAGGAACGGGCGATCGAGGATTGGGCGCGGATTATGCGGCGGCTGGGCATTGGAGGGGGGTGAGCGGCACGGGCGTGTGATTTGCAAACTTTTTCCGTGCCGGTAGAGGGTTGACGATAGACGTGGCAGACGCGGCTTCGCGGAATTCATTCTGGCTGGGCATTCCAACAAGTGGGCGTTAGGTGGTTATGCCGGTCCGCCGGCGCTGGTGCGGCGCGAGTTGTTTGGCCGGGTTGGGCATTTCGTGGCGGAGGAGACGCCGCTGCCCCGCAGCGATGTCTATTGGCAGATGTATATCGACGGAGCGCGCGGCCGTGATGCGCTGCTGAGCTATCAGGGTAGCCAGCACATCGTGAGTTTCCTGTTCGCCCAGGCGCCGGGGTTTGATTTCCTGGAGCCGCTGGTTGCCGGTCCGTTGGAGCCAGGGGCCACGATCGTGCCGCGGCGGATGGTGGTGGCACAGCTTGGGCCGTCAATGAGAGGCTGGATGCAAATGGATAAAAGTCTTTTTGCTTCTTTTTCTTCAGAAAAAGAAGATTCTTTTTTTCAGACCGCGTCGATCCACATTGTCTTGCCGACGATCATGCCGAGGGAGTTGATCTCAAGGCGGATCGTCTCGATGCGGACATTGGTGATCAGGTACGACACGCAGATGATGCCAGAGCAGCCGTTGTTGCCGATCAGGCCGACGGTGGGCACGGCGCGGATTTCGGTCCAGCCTTCGCTGTTGGCGTAGGCGGCCATCATGCCGACCAGTTTGTCCGAGTCGGTGCCGGGGCGGGAGATGTGGGCGCATTTGAACACGCCGGGCGAGACCTTGTAGACCTTGAACATGCAGCCGCTGAAATTGCCGCTGACGATGATGCGGCGGTTCACGTCCATGTTGGCGATGGTCGACCAGGCGGCGTCGTAGTGCAGGTAGCTGCCGTTGAAGTCGATGCTTCGCAGCGCCGAGGCCATGCTCAGGCGGTTGCCGTTCAGCGACGCCTTCATGTGGACGAAGGAGTATTTGACCTTTTGCGGGGCGGAGATGGCGCGGAAGAGGTTTTCATCGTCGGAGCTTGGCGAGGCGCCGACCCCGGCGATCGAGCCGTTGTTGAGGTCGGCGACGAGATTCTGGATGGAGGGCATGTCCGCTCGACCTTCGGGTCCGTTGTTGCACCGGCGTGTACCGGCGTCGCCGTTTCGTCCGGCATCGAGCGGAGACTAGCCGCCATCCACGGTGCGCGAAATTCAATCTGACGCGAGCGGGATGCGGAATCGAAACCGGGGCACCCCAGCGGATGCCCCGGTCCAGTCAGTTCAGGCGCGCGACGTCAGGCGGGTTCGAAGCAGGGAACCTTGTTGGCGTCGGTCTGCACGAAGACGACTTTCACCTTGCCGCCGATCTTCAGCTGTTCGGGGTCGGCCTTGACGATGTTGGTCATCATGGTCGGGCCCTCCTTCAGCGTGACGTAGGCCATGGTGAAGTTGGAGCGCAGCATCGTCGAGAAGCTGTAGATGGTGCCCTCGCCGGAGGCCTGTTCCCATTCGGTGGCGCCGAAGCAGAACGGGCAGACGGCGCGCGGATACCAGTGCGCCTTCTTGCACGCGGTGCAGCGGCGGATCATGAACTTACCTTCCTCGGCAGCGGCGTAAAACGCGTCGCTCTCGGGGTTGGTGCAGTTCGGCGGCATCTTGCGGTCTTCCATGATAGCCATGGTTGATTACTCCCGCTCGAGGATAAGGGTCGAGGAACCATGGCGGCTGCCGAGCAGGCCACCGGTTCCATGGGCGAGGGCGACGTCGCAGTTCGCGACCTGGACCTTGGGGTGCGCTTCGCCACGCAGCTGGCGCACGGCTTCGATCACCTTGGTGATGCCGCCGCGGTTGGCCGGGTGGTTGTTGCACAGCCCGCCGCCATCGGTGTTGAACGGCAGCTTGCCGACGCCCGAGATCAGGTTGCCGTCAGAGACGAACTTGCCGCCCATGCCCTTTTCGCAGAAGCCGAGATCTTCAAGCTGCATCAGCACGGTGATGGTGAAGCTGTCGTAGATCGAGGCGTATTTGATGTCGGACTGCTTCACGCCAGATTCGGCGAAAGCGGCGGCACCGGACCAGCGCGCGCCGGAATAGGTCAGGTCGACGTCGCCGCCCATCTGGCCTTTCCAGCTTTCGCCATGGCCCATGACCTTGACCAGCGGACGCTTGAGCGAACGCGCGATCTCGGGCTTGACCACTAGGAGCGCGCCGCCACCGTCGGAGATGACGCAGCAATCCAGGCGGTGCAGCGGGGTGGAGACCAGGGGCGAGTTCACCACCTCCTCCACGGTGACCACGTTGCGCAGCATGGCGTGCTCGTTCCACTGGGCGTGATGCGAAGCGGCCACCTTGATCCAGGCGAGCTGTTCGCTGGTGGTGCCGTATTCATGCATGTGGCGGGCGGCGACCATGCCGTAGACGTTGGTGGTGGCCGGGGAGAAATGCGTCTCCCACGGGCTGTCGCCAACCTGCGGATTGCCGGGGCGCTGGCCGGTGCCGGTCTGCACACCCTCGGAGCGCGGACGGCCCGAGAGGGTGATCAGCGCCACGTTGCACTTGCCGGCGTGAATCGCGGCAGCGGCGTGGCCGACGGCGCCGATATACGACGTGCCGCCGACATCGGTGCTGTCGAGATAGCGCAGGCGCAGGTTCATGTAGTCGGCGATGTTGATCGGGCCCATGCCGGCGGCGTCACCAGCGCAGAAATAACCGTCGACATCGTCCTTGGTCAGGCCGGCATCAGCCAGGGCGCCCGCGGCGCACTCGGCATGAAGCTGGAAGACCGATTTGTCAGGTGCCTTGCGCGTCGGGTGCTCGAAAGCCCCCGCGATATAGGCCTGTCCCTTGATGCTCATCCTGTTTCCATACCCATGTTTCGTGTTGCGTTGTCGTCGGCGCCTTCAGGCACCAGCGCGCGGGGGGAGTGTGCGCGTTTGGGGGATTGTAGACAACCCTGGTGGAGGGGGGGGAGGATTAAGGAAGATTCTTCTTTTTGTGAACAAAAAGAAGCAAAAAAAACTTTATCCGTTTAGAGGGTGAAGTTGTTCGTGGGGCTACCCCTCACCCCGGCCCTCTCCCCCAAGGGGAGAGGGTGTCTTATGGATGAAGTTTTTTTGCTTCTTTTTGTTCACAAAAAGAAGACTTCGCTTTCTTCTATATGTCCACCACGACGTACTCCTGTTCCACTGCCACGGCGAAGGTCTCCGCCACGAACGGCCCGCGGACCAGGATTTCGCCGGGTTCGACGGTGACGGGGTAGGCGCGGACCTTGGTGTCGTTCGGGTCGCACCAGGACTGGCCGGTGCGGATGTCGTATTCCCAGCCGTGCCAGGGGCATTTGAGCATTTCGCCTTGGCGGGTGAGTTCGAAGATGCCGGGTTCGGGGGAGGTGGCCAGGCCGATCTGGGTGCCGCGGCAGAGTTCGCCGCCCTGATGCGGGCAGCGGTTGAGCAGTGCGAAAAATTCGCCGGCCAGGTTGAAGATGCCGATTTCGCGGCCACGGATGCTGACAATCTTGCGGCTGCCGGGCGGGATTTCGGCTGTGGTGGCGACGACGTGGCGGGCCATGGATTAGGCGAACCCGTACACCGCGCGGGCGTTTTCGTTGTAGATCATTTTCTGTTCCTGTTCGGAGAGGCGGAGTTTGAACACGGTTTCCGGGTTATCCATGTCCCAGTGCGGGTAGTCCGTCGAGAACAGCAGGC
>JANXSA010000677.1 GCA_025352915.1 Rhodospirillales bacterium
CCTCAACGAGGAGGCCGAACAACTCCTCGAACGCCTCAACCTGCAAACCCGCCGCGATGTCTACGCCGGCCTGCTGTCATACGCCGAACAGCGCGCGCTCGAGATCGGCATCACCATCGCCGGCGGTGCCGACGTGATCCTGCTTGACGAACCCACCGCCGGGATGAGCCACTCCGAAACCGACTACGCCGTCGCCATGATCCGCCGCGTCACCGAGGGTAAGACCCTGCTGATGGTGGAGCACGACATGGGGGTGGTCTTCGGCCTGGCCGACATCATCACCGTGCTGGTCTATGGCGAGGTCATCGCCAGCGACACCCCGGCCAACATCCGCGGCAACCGCGCCGTGCAACAAGCCTATCTCGGTGAGGAGGCGGCGTAATGCTTGAAATTCGCAACCTGAACGCCTTCTACGGCAAAAGCCACATCCTCCAGGGCGTCGACATGTCGATCGGCGACGGTGAGATCGTAAGTCTCCTCGGCCGCAACGGCGTCGGCCGCTCCACCACCTGCAAGGCCATCATGGGTCTGGTCGCCCCGCACGGCGAAATCACCTTCAAGGGCCAGGTCATCGCCGGCCTGCGCCCGGACCAGATCGCCCATGCCGGGATCGGCTACGTGCCCGAAGACCGACAGGTCTTCCCGGGCCTCACCGTCCGCCAGAACCTCGAACTCGGCATGAAACGCACCGGCGTCTTCGGGCGCTGGAACTTCGAAGACATGTTCAAGCTCTTCCCCAACCTCGGCGAACGCCGTGACAATCCCGCCGGCGTGCTCTCGGGCGGCGAACAGCAAATGCTCACCATGTGCCGAACCCTGATGGGCGACCCCGACCTGGTCATCATCGACGAACCCACCGAAGGCCTCGCCCCCAAACTGGTCGAACAGGTCGGCGAACTCCTCGACGAAATCGCCCGCCGTGGGGTGTCGATCCTGCTCGTGGAACAAAAACTCACCATCGCGCTGAAAATCTCCAAACGGCTTTACGTGATGGGTCACGGCCGGATCGTGTTCGAAGGCAACCCCGCCGCCCTGGCGGCCAATGAAGGCATCCGCAAGGAGTGGCTGGAAGTATAAAAAGTCTTCTTTTTGTGAACAAAAAGAAGCAAAAAAACTTCATCCATTCGTCCTCGTAGGGTGGAATGCGCTTTGGCATTCCACCACCTGCCCGCCGTCATCAACTCACTTGAACGCCCGCTGTCTCGCCAGACCTGGCGCCATCAACCCCGTCATTGCGAGCCCTTGCGAAGCAATCCACGCTTCCTTCCGACCACGCCACACGCAGCCAAAACAACGGTCAACCTTACCCCACCGTCATCCTGATCGCAGCGAAGGACCCACGCTTTTTGCTTCCTTTTTCCTTAACGGATAAAGTTTTTTTGCTTCTTTTTGTTCACAAAAAGAAGACCCTTCCCTCCCTAAAAAATCTTCCCTAACCAGCAATTTTTTCCTTGCTCTTCCTATCTCAGTTAGTTATCATACAAGCGAATGGAACCGCATCGCTCCTCTCCGCGCTCCTCTCACGCAGCTGGCCCCCAGGGGGGCTGGCTGCTGGAGCCTTTGCACGCCCTGATTTTGGCCAGCCTGGCGCGCCTCTTCGCCCGCCTGGAGCGGATGCTCATGCTCTGGAAATCCGGCGAGCTCCCCCCGCTGCAATCCCGCCGCACTCCGCGTCGCGCCCGCATGGCCGAACCGCGCCGGCGCGGCCTGCGCGCCCCCCGCCATCGTGCGGCCAGATGCCGGACCAATCGCACCCAGCGTACCCAGGCCGCCGGACGCGCGCGAACCGCCGTTCCCAAACCCCCAGCCGCCCGCGCACCATCGACACGCCCGCGCTCCGCCCGCGCCCCCCCACCCCGTCGGTGCTCCCATCGGTCGCGAATCCCCCCCCAAGAGGGGTCGCTCACGCACGCTCAAATTCGTTTCTATAAAGAACTAAATCGGTCAGCGCGTCCCGGTGCTGCCGAACCCACCCGCGCCACGCCCCGTCGCATCAAGCTCCGCCACCTCAACCCACCCCGCCCGCACCACCGGCGCCAGCACCGCCTGCGCGATCCGCATCCCGCGCTCGACGGTAAACGGCTCCTGCCCCGCGTTCATCACGATCACCTGCACCTCGCCGCGATAATCCTCGTCAATGGTTCCCGGACTGTTGGCCAGCACGATGCCGTTCTTCAGCGCCAGCCCGGAGCGCGGCCGCAGCTGAAGCTCGTACCCCGGCGGCAACGCGATGGCCAACCCGGTCGGCACCAACACACGCTGCCCCGGCGCGATCACCATCGGCGCCGACACGGCGGCCAGCAGGTCCATCCCGGCCGCACCGGGCGTCGCATAGCCCGGCAGGGCAAGCCCCAGCGAATGCGGCAGGCGCTTGACCTGGACGGCAATGCTCATGCCAGCGCCTCGGCAATCCGCAGCGCCAGCCGGCCCGCCACCTCGTCCTTGCCCAACCGGGGCCAGGCCTCGATGCCGTGCTTGCTGACCAGATGAATTTCGTTCTCCGCCCCGCCCATGATCCCGGTCCCCGGCGAAACGTCATTGGCCACGATCCAGTCGGCGTTCTTGCGGGCAAGCTTGCCCTGCGCATGAACCAGCATGTCATGCGTCTCCGCCGCGAACCCCACCACCAGCCGCGGACGCTGTGGCCCGGCGGCGGCAATGGTGGCCAGGATGTCCGGATTGGCCACCAGCGCCAGCGAAGGCGGCGCCCCGTCCGGCGTCTTCTTCAGCTTCAGCTCGGCAGCACTCGCCACCCGCCAATCCGCCACGGCGGCAGCAAACACCGCCGCATCGGCCGGCAAGGCGGCGCTACAGGCATCAAGCATCTGCCGCGCCGTCTCCACCCGCCGCACCGCAACCCCCGCCGGATCAGCCAGCGAAACCGGCCCGCTAACCAAAGTGACCCGCGCCCCGAGTGCTGCCAACGCCGCCGCGATCGCATGCCCCTGCCGCCCCGAACTCCGGTTGGCAATATACCGCACCGGATCGATCGGCTCATGCGTCGGCCCGCTGGTGACCAGCACATGCTTGCCCGCCAACGGAAGCGGTCGCGCCAGCATCGCCTCGATCGCCGCCAAGATCGCGGGTGGCTCGGACAACCGCCCGGCGCCAAACTCGTTACACGCCATCGCCCCCTCATCCGGCCCGATCACCGCAACCCCACGCCCGCGCAGCATCGCCATATTCGCCCGCGTCGCCGGATGCCCCCACATCCGCACATTCATCGCCGGCGCCACCAGCACCGGCTTGTCGGTGGCCAACAACACGGTGGAGGCAAGATCATCGGCCAGCCCGGCCGCCATCTTCGCCAGCAGGTCAGCACTGGCCGGCACCACCACCAACAGGTCGGCCGCCCGCGAAAGCTGGATGTGCCCCATCTCGTTCTCGTCGGACAGCGAGAAGATATCCTGGAATACCTTGTTCTCGCTGATCGCCTGCAAGGTCAGCGGCGTCACGAAATGCGCGCCACCCTTGGTCAGCACGCAGGTAACCTCGCCGCCGGATTTGCGGATCAGCCGGATCACCTCGATCGCCTTGAACGCGGCAATCCCGCCGCTGACGATCAACAGGATACGCTTGCCGGACACACTCACAAACGCCACCCGCCATGGATCGCCGCAATGCCACCAGCAAGGTTCTGCACCCGCACCCGCTCAAACCCGGCGCCGGCCATCATCGCCGCCAATGTCTCCTGGTCCGGATGCATCCGGATGCTCTCGGCCAGATACTGATAACTCTCACCATCCTGCGCCACCACCCGGCCCAGCCGCGGCAGCACCTTAAACGACCAGGCATCATAGACCGGCGCCAGCGCCGCCACCCGCACCTTGGAAAACTCCAGACACATGAACCGCCCACCGGGCCGCAACACCCGCCGCGCCTCGGCCAGAACGGCATCCTTGTCGGTGCAGTTGCGCAGCCCGAACGCCATGCTGACCGTATCCATGCAGCGATCCGGCAGCGGCAGCCGCTCGGCATCGGCAACCAGGCACGACACCCCGGCCACCTGCCCGCGGGCCAGCAAACGATCGCGCCCCACCGTCAGCATGGCCTCGTTGATGTCGGACAGGATCGCCGGCCCACCGCCCTTTTCCAGCCAGCGCAACGTGATATCCCCGGTCCCGCCGGCGAGATCGAGCAGCGTCTTGTGCGGCCGCGGGTCGAGTTGCTCGACAAAGATCTGCTTCCAGACCCGGTGCACCCCCAGCGACATCAGATCGTTCATCACGTCATAGCGCCGCGCCACGCTGTCGAACACCGCGCGCACCATCGGCTTCTTCTCGGCCACGGGGACGTCGCGGAAACCGAAATGCGTAGTGGAGTTGTCGGACATGCCCACAACCATATAGCGTCCGCGCCCATGCCGGAACTCCCCGAAGTCGAAACCGTGATGCGCGGCCTGCGCGCCCAGATCGAGGGCCGGGTGATCAGCCATGCCCAGGTGCACCGGGCCGGCATGCGCTTTCCCTTTCCGCCCGACCTCGCCGCCCGGCTGACTGGCGCCCGGGTCGTCTCGTTCCGGCGGCGGGCGAAATACATTCTGATGCGGCTGGATCGCGGCGAAAGCGTGCTGATCCATCTCGGCATGTCCGGCCGCATGCTGATCGAGCGGGTGGGGCGCAACGCCATGCCGGCGCACGAGCACCTGACGCTGGAGACCGATTGCGGCACCATCGTCGGCTTCGTCGACCCGCGCCGCTTTGGCTGCGTCGACCTGGTGGCGACGAATGCCGAGGACCAGCACCGGTTGCTCGCCGAACTGGGGCCGGAGCCATTGGATGACTCGTTCTCGGCGGCCACACTCGCCGATGCCCTGGCGGGACGGCGAACACCGTTGAAGGCGGCGTTGCTGGACCAGAAGACGGTGGCCGGGCTGGGCAACATCTATGTCTGCGAGGCGCTGTTCCGGGCGGGGCTGTCACCGACGCGCCAGGCGCACACGGTCAAGCCGGCGGCGATGCGGCGGCTGGTGGCCGAGATCAAGGCAACGCTGGGCGAGGCGATCGCCGCCGGCGGTTCGAGCTTGCGCGACTATGTCCAGCCGGATGGCGAGCTCGGCTATTTCCAGCACGCCTGGAAGGTCTACGGCCGCGAGGGTGACCCCTGCCCCGCCTGTCCGGGCCCGCCGGGCTGCGCGGGTGTGGCACGCATCGTCCAGTCCGGGCGCAGCACCTTCTATTGCCCCCGCCGCCAACGATGAGTAACCAGCGGGGCTGAGCTACCAACCGGCGACATACAGGAGGCCGCGATGCCCGAGATGATTATCGTCGAGACCCACGGCCCCGTCGGCCTGATCCGCCTCAACCGCCCCACGGCACTCAACGCCCTGTGCGACCAGCTGATGGCCGAGTTGGGCGAGCAACTCCTGGGCTTCGATGCCGACCCCGCGATCGGCGCCATCATCCTGACTGGCAGCGAGCGCGCCTTCGCCGCCGGGGCCGACATCAAGGAAATGCGCGACCGGACCTACCCCGCCGTCTACCAGGACGATTTCATCGGCCGGCGCTGGGAGACGGTGTTGCAGGTCAAGAAGCCGGTGATCGCCGCGGTCGCCGGCTTTGCCCTGGGCGGCGGCTGCGAGCTGGCGATGATGTGCGACATCATCCTGGCCGCCGACACCGCCAAGTTCGGCCAGCCCGAGATCAACCTCGGCGTCATCCCCGGCGCCGGCGGCACCCAGCGCCTGACCCGTGCCGTGGGCAAGTCCAAGGCGATGGAGATGATCCTCGCCGCGCGCATGATGGACGCCGCCGAGGCCGAGCGCGCCAACCTAGTCAGCCGGGTGGTGCCCGCCGCCGACCTGCTGGCCGAGGCGCTCAAGCTGGGCGAGAAGCTGGCAGCACTATCGCCGGTGGCGGTCGCCATGGCGAAGGATTCGGTGAACCGCGCCTTCGAGGTGAACCTGCACGAGGGCGTGCGCTACGAGCGCCGGCTGTTCCTGTCGCTGTTCGGCACGCCGGACCAGCAGGAGGGGATGGCCGCCTTCGCCGAGAAGCGCCGCCCGCAGTTCAGCCGCTAGCGCCGGCGCAGACCAGCGTTGTCCCCAGCGTTGTCCGGCGCCGCCCCGGCCGGGTCAGGGGTTCCTTGACTCAGGGCCGCCAGCCCCATAGAACGCGGCCCTTGCTGTCGAAGCTGAACTGCCTGCAAGCTGCCGGCTTCGCGCCTGTCATTTGTTTCGTCCCTCGCTTCCTGCCGCTCTAGACCTGGAACTCAGTCAGCCCATGGCCAACACCGCCTCAGCCCGCAAGCGCATCCGCCAGAACGAACGCCGCGCCGAGCGCAACAAGTCGCGCGTGTCACGGATGCGCACCTTCATCAAGAAGGTCGAGACGGCCGTTGCCAGCGGCAACAAGGACGCCGCCACCGCCGCCCTGCGCGAGGCACAGCCGGAGATGCAGCGCGCCGCCGGCAAGGGTGTGATCCACAAGAAAACCGTCGCACGCAAGATTTCCCGCATGTCGGCGCGCGTGAAGGCCCTCGCAGTCGCCTGACTTGCCTGCGCCTGGCGCCCGGTGCCGCATTGCGGCACTGGCGCCGCCACTCCGCATGCCGGGTGGCTGCCGACCAAGATCAATCACTTGGCCCGGCTTACTGAAGCGAGATAGCATCGCTTCAATAAAACTCCCGATGAATACTTAATGTTACTAAAAACCGCCTCAAACTGTCGCAGCAAATGCAGTTTTACGTTGCCTTGAAGGCGGTTTGGGCCTAGTCATTTCTTTGTCAGCGGGCGCCGGAATTCACTGGTCTGTTGAGGCTGCGGCAGGGCGTTGCTCGTCGAGAACCGAGCTTGATGCCCGTCATGGGTGTTGTGTTGAAAGGGCGGTGTTCCCGCCCGAACGGCATGAACGCCGCCGCGATGGCCATGGCGCTGAACGACAATTCCGAGGGGGAGCATTCCGAAGCGATGGATCAGTCTCCCCCCGAA